>NZ_JBMAXV010000005.1:0-253784 GCF_048589245.1 Klebsiella sp. 10982 | reverse complement strand
ACGCAGTGGCGATGTTGCTGGCCGGAGCCCGGGGGTACAGGGGGCGGCGGCGACTGGCCGCCCCCTGTACGCTCCCTGCGCCATGCCAGGCATAACGCAGAAGATTAACCGGGAGCGCAATGTGCGTTGAAGCCACAAATAATATAAAGCACCGCACGGCGAAGCTTTCCCTCACCCTAACCCTCTCCCGGAGGGAGAGGGAACCGTCCGGCAGTCGTTTCGCCCCACACCGCTCCCTGCGCCGTAAGAGACATAACGCAGAAGACTAACCGGGAGCGCAAACTACGCTGAAGCCACAAATAATATAAAGCACCGCACGGCGGAGCTTCCCCTCACCCTACCCCTCTCCCGGAGGGAGAGGGAACCGTCCGGCAGTCGTTTCGCCCCACACCGCTCCCTGCGCTATGAGAGACGTAACGCAGAAGATTAATGTGTGCTGAAGCCACAAATAATATAAAGCACCGCACGGCGGTGCTTTCCCCCACCCTACCCCTTTAACTTCGGATCCAGCGCATCGCGCAGACCATCGCCCAGCAGATTAAACGCCAGCACGGTCACGAAAATCGCCACCGCCGGAAACAGCGCCACATGCGGGGACATCACCATATCCGCCCGCGCCTCGTTAAGCATCGCGCCCCACTCCGGGGTGGGCGGCTGCGCGCCAAGGCCGAGAAAAGACAGGCTGGCCGCCGAAATAATCGACACCCCAATACGCATTGTGAAGTAAACCACGATCGATGACACCGTCCCCGGCAGGATGTGGTTGAAGAGGATGGTGGCGTCGCTGGCGCCGATGCTGCGCGCCGATTCAATAAAGGTCTGCTGCTTTAACACCAGCGTATTGCCGCGCACCAGACGGGCGAATGCCGGGATCGAGAAGATCGCCACGGCGATGATCACGTTGGCCATCCCGCTGCCCATGACGGCAACCACCGCGATCGCCAGCAGGATCCCTGGAAAGGCGAACAGCACGTCGCAAAGTCGCATAATGAGCCGGTCCCACCAGCCCTCATAGTACCCGGCCAGCAGCCCCAGCACCGTGCCGATGGCCGCGCCAATCAGCACCGCCAGCACCCCGGCTGCCAGCGAGATCTGCGCCCCGACCAGCACCCGGCTGAAAATATCCCGCCCCAGGGAGTCGACACCGAACCAGTGCACCAGCGAGGGCCCCTCGTTAAGCCGGTCATAGTCAAAATAATTTTCCGCATCGTACGGCGCTATCCATGGGGCAACGATGGCTACCACAATCAGCAACAGCACGAAAATACCGGCGCCCATCGCTACCGGCTGGCGACGAAAGCGCCGCCAGAACTCATGCCATGGGGTATGGATCTCGCCGGGTCTGATACCCGGCATGGCGTTCAGCGCCGCCTGCCTTCTCCAGTTGAGCAATCGCACCTTACTTATACCTGATAGCCGGGTTTATGGCCGCGTACAGCACATCCACCACTAAATTGATAAGAATAAACTCCAGCGAAAAGAGCAGGACTTCCGCCTGAATCACCGGGTAATCGCGCATCTCCACCGAATCGACCAGCAATCGGCCCAGCCCCGGCCAGTTAAACACCTTTTCCACGACGATCGACCCACCGAGCAGAAAGCCGAACTGCAGCCCCATCATGGTCACCACCGGGATCATCGCATTGCGCAGACCATGCTTAAGCACCACCCGCGTTTCGCTCACTCCTTTCGCCCGCGCGGTGCGCATATAGTCTTCATGGAGCACATCGACGAACGATGCGCGGGTAAAGCGCGCCATGACCGCCGCCACCGCCGCGCCAAGGGTTAGCGAAGGCAAAATATAGTGCCGCCAGCTGTCGGCCCCCACCGTCGGCAGCCAGCCCAGCTCGACAGAAAACACCTGCATCAGCAGCATACCGAGAGCAAAGGCCGGAAACGAAATACCGCTCACCGCCAGCGCCATCCCCAGGCGATCAGGCCAGCGATTACGCCACACCGCGGCCGCGATCCCGGCCGCCATTCCGAACAGCACCGCCCAGCTCATGCTGGCCAGCGTCAGCCATAGCGTGGGCATAAAGCGGCTGGCTATCTCGCTGGCAACAGGACGCCGCGAGGCCATGGAAATACCAAAATCGCCGCGCAGTACGCTGGTGATATAGTGCCAGAACTGGACATGCAGCGGCTGGTCAAGCCCCAGCTGCTGGCGCACCATCGCCACCACCTGAGCGTCGGCCTCCGGTCCGGCAATCAGCCGCGCCGGGTCACCGGGCAGCATATGCACAAACAGGAACACCAGCACCGCAACGATAAGCAGGGTGGGGATCAGCCCCAGCAGGCGCTTAATCACATAATTCAGCATCTCCCCCTCCCATCCCGGGAGAGGGAACGCATGAGGATAGACATGATCACTGCGTCAGATCCGCCTGCTCGAAGCTAAAGCCGGTATCCGGCTGGATATAGAAACCGGTGAGGTTCTTGCTGTGGGCGGAGACCAGTTTCTCGACCACCAGCGGCACCCACGGCGACTCTTTCCAGATAGTATCCTGCGCCTCTTTATAGAGTCTGGTTTTCTCTTGCGGATCGGTGGTTTTCAGCGCCTCGCTCAGCGCTTTATCCACCTGCGGGTTGCTGTAAAACGCGGTGTTAAACAGCGTCGGCGGCCAGTTTTGTGAGGCGAACAGCGGCGACAGCGCCCAGTCGGCTTCACCGGTGGAGGCGGACCAGCCGGTATAGAACATCCGTACCCCGCTCTCTTTCTGCCCTTTGCCTTCCACTTCCGCCGCCCGCTGACCGGCGTCCATCGCCGTCACCTGTGCCTTAATCCCCACCTGCGCCAGCTGCTGCTGGGTGAATTGCAGCACTTTCTGCGCGGTGCTGTGGTTATGGGACGACCATAGCGTGGTACTGAAGCCGTCAGGATAGCCGGCCTCTTTCAGCAGCTGGCGCGCTTTCGCCGGATCGTAGGGCCAGGCGGTGTAGGTCTGGGCGTAGGCAATCGACGGCGGCACCACGCCGGTTGCCGGGGTGGCGTATCCGGCAAACGCCACCTTGACCAGCGCCTGACGGTTAATCGCATAGTTGATGGCTTCGCGCACCTTCGGGTTATCGAACGGCTTCTGCGTCACGTTCATGCTGATGTAGCGCTGCATGATCGACGGGCTGGCCACCAGCTCCAGTTTGCTGTTTTTCGCCAGCAGCGGCGCCTGTTCGTAAGGGATCGGGAAGGCGAACTGCGCCTCGCCGGTCTGCAGCATCGCCGCCCGGGTATTGTTATCCACCACCGGACGCCAGGTGATAGAATCCAGCTTTGGCAGCCCCGGCTGCCAGTACCCATCGAACTTGCTGACCTTCACAAAATCCGTCTGGTTCCAGGTGTCGAGCTTATACGGCCCGGTGCCCACCGGGTGGAAGCCGATATCCTTACCATATTTTTTCAGCGCCGCCGGCGAAATCATCGCTGTCGCCGGATGGGCGAGAATGTTAATAAACGCCGAGAAGGGCTGCTTCAGGGTAATTTTGACCGTAGTCGGATCGACCGCCTCGGTGCTGGCGATATTTTTATACAGGTTATAGCGCTTGAGATGGTTATCCGGGTTACTCGCGCGATCGAGGTTAGCCTTTACCGCCTCGGCGTTAAAGTCAGTGCCATCCTGGAATTTCACCCCGCTGTGCAGCTTAACGGTGTACACCAGGCCGTCCGGTGACACGGTATAGCTCTCGGCGAGGACGTTTTGCAGCTTCATCTCTTTATCAAGGCCGAACAGGCCTTGATAAAAGGACTTCGCCACCGCCTGCGACAGCGTATCGTTGGCGTCATAGGGATCAAGGGTCGTGAAGTTAGACCCGACCGCCACCACCACATCTTTGGCGGCAAAGGCGGGAGCGCTCGCCAGGGCTGCCGCGATACTCAGCGCCAGCCACCATTTGCGTGAAACAGGTTGTGTCATCGTGTTCTCCTGAAAAGGTGCATTATGTGTTGTTATGTTCAGCCCAGCACATCGGCGGATTCGCGGGCAACAAAGTGGCCCGGGCCTACCTGCTGCAATGGCGCGCTGGCGATCTCTTCGCCCCGCTTATAGATATTCCCCGGGACGTCATCCGACAGCAGGATCCGCTGCGGATGACGAAAGGTCGGGTCGGCCACCGGTACGGCAGCCATCAGCTTACGGGTATAGGGGTGCTGCGGGTTTTCAAACACCGCGCGGCGCGGGCCTATTTCGACAATGCGACCGCGATACATCACCGCCACGCGGTGGCTGATGCGCTCCACCACCGCCATATCATGGGAAATAAACAGAAACGCGATACCCATCTCGCGCTGCAGGTCGAGCATCAGATTGATAATCTGCGCCCGAATGGAGACATCCAGGGCCGACACCGACTCATCGGCTATCACCACCTTCGGATTCAGCGCCAGCGCGCGGGCAATGCAGATCCGCTGCCGTTGGCCGCCGGAAAAGGCATGGGGGTAACGCCAGGCATGCTCCGGCTGAAGCCCCACGCGCTTCAGCAGCCAGGAAACCCGCTCACGCGCGGCTTCACCATGCAGCAGGCCATGCACCCGTAGCGGCTCCATGATCGAGTCACCGACCGTCTGACGCGGGTCAAGCGAAGCGTAAGGATCCTGAAAAATAAACTGAATATTACGGCGCAGGGATTGCAGCTTGCTGCCGGAGAGCGTATCAATCCGTTGGCCGTCGAAGGTAATGGTGCCACCCTGGGTTTCGACCAGTCTCAGCAGCGCCCGGCCGGTGGTCGACTTGCCGCAGCCGGACTCTCCCACCAGCGACAGGGTCTCTCCCGGCCAGAGATCAAAACTGATCTTCTCCACCGCATGCACTTCGCGCGTCACGCGATTGAGCAGCCCACCGCGCACCGGAAAACGGGCCACCAGGTCGCGCACCTGCAGGATAGGCTCCCCCGCCGCCACCGTGTCTGGCGTTTCGGTCTCCGCCTGCGGCTGACCGGGAAGCGAAAAACGGCGCGGCAGATCCTGACCCCGCATCTCCCCCAGCCGCGGAACCGCCGCCAGCAGCGACTGAGTATAAGGGTGCTGCGGCGAACGAAAGATCTCCTCAACGCTGCCGGTCTCTACCGCCTCACCGCGATACATCACCAGCACCCGATCGGCGATATCGGCCACGACGCCCATATCGTGGGTAATAAAGATCACCCCCATCGCCATCTCCTTTTGCAGGACGGCAATGAGTTGCAAAATTTGCGCCTGGATGGTGACATCCAGGGCCGTGGTCGGCTCATCGGCTATCAACACCGCCGGCCGGCAGGAGAGCGCCATGGCGATCATCACCCGCTGGCGCATGCCGCCGGAGAGCTGGTGCGGATAGCGTGAGAGCATCTCTTCCGCCTGGGGAATACGCACCTGGTCGAGCATCTTTTTCGCCGCGCGCAGCGCCTCTTCGCGCCCCAGCCCCTGGTGCAGGCGCAGGGATTCGGCGATTTGTTCGCCGATGGTAAAAACCGGATTCAGCGAGGTCATCGGCTCCTGAAAAATCATGGCCAGATCCGCGCCGCGCACCCGGCGCATCTCGGCGTCCGTTTGCTCATTGAGCGCGATCACCTGCCGGTTACGCCGCCGCAGCCACAGCCCCTCGCTGCTCACTTCGCTGCTGGCGGCGTCAAGCAAACGCATCAGCGCCAGCGCGGTCACCGATTTTCCCGAACCGGACTCACCCACTATCGCCAGCGTCTCGCCGCGACGCAGGCTGAAGGATAGCTGACGCACGGCCTGCACCTCTGGCGCATCCTGTTGGCGAAAGGCCACGTTCAGGTTGCGCACTACCAGCACTTCGCAGGTATCGGTTTCGTGAGTTTGCGACACTCTCCCTCTCCCTTCTTCTATTCGCGATAAATGCCAATGGTCGGCGTATCGCCGGCATAGCACCAGGCGCGGTACATGCCTTCACTGTTAAACGGTAAAACGACGTTACCTTCGCGATCGACGGCAATCAGCCCGCCGCTACCGCCGAGAGCCGGCAGTTTCTCCATCACCACCCGCTCGCAGGCGGTGTAGAGACTCAACTGACCATACTCCATCAGGGCGGCGATATCGTAGGCCGCCAGGGTGCGCATAAAAACTTCGCCGGTGCCGGTGCAGGAGACCGCCACGCTGGCATTGTTGGCATAGCATCCCGCGCCCGGCAGCGGGCTGTCGCCGACGCGTCCGGGCAGTTTGTTGGTCATGCCGCCGGTGGAGGTTGCCGCCGCCAGATTGCCAGCCAGGTCGAGCGCCACCGCGCCGACGGTGCCCATTTTCTGGCGTTCATCGAGCGGGGCGGCGTGGTGGTCGAGGATAATCTCCCCGCCCGCTTTCGCCTCCTGCAGCTGCAGCAGGCGCTCGGGCGTGGAGAAGAGATCGTTTTCCACGCGTTCCATCCCCCGGGAGAAGGCGAAATTTTCCGCGCCCTCGCCAATCAGCAGCACGTGCGGACTCTCCTCCAGTACCAGACGCGCCGCCAGCACCGGATTACGCAAATGTTTGACCCCGGCCACCGCGCCCGCCTGCAGGCTGTAGCCATCCATTACGCAGGCGTCCAGCTCGTGGGTTTGATCGTGGGTAAATACCGCGCCCATCCCGGCATTAAACAGCGGGCACTCTTCCAGCAGCCGAACGGCCTCGGTCACGGTATCCAGCGCACTGGCGCCCGCAGCCAACATCTTCTGCCCGCTTTCGACGATAGTCGACAGCGCCGCCACATACTCTCGCTCCCGCTCCGGCGTCATCTGCGCGCGAGAAATCGCCCCTGCGCCGCCGTGAATTGCTATAACCGCCTTGCCCATTTCGCCAGTCCTTAACGATGAAGTGGATCGCCCCTGCCCCGTCGTACCGCGGCGCGGCGCCGGTCACGTCAGGAATAAGGGTATTGATATCATTATATTGCTGAATGTCTTATACAATTTTTGAATATAGAAAGAGCGGCGGGCGATGTAAAGCCTCGTACCCAGGTGGCATACAGCCCGCGCCGCTTTTCTGCCATAATAGGCGTTTTCGCTGTTTTGCCCGCAGGAGTGACCCATGGATTTTACCGCCGGACTGATGCCGCTCGACACAGCCCTCGCCCAGATGCTCGATCGTATTACGCCGCTGAACGCGACGGAAACTGTACCGCTGTTGCAGGCCTTCTCGCGTGTGACCGCCCATGACATCGTCTCCCCGCTGGATGTGCCCGGCTTTGATAACGCCGCGATGGATGGCTATGCCGTCCGGCTAAGCGACCTTCGCGACGGCGCGGCGCTGCCGGTCGCCGGTAAGGCCTTTGCCGGCCAACCGTTTCACGAGACCTGGCCCACCGGCACCTGTATCCGCATCATGACCGGCGCGCCGGTGCCTGCGGGCTGCGACGCGGTGGTCATGCAGGAAGAGACCGAACAGACCGACGCCGGCGTGCACTTTACCGCGCCGGTGAAAGCCGGGCAGCACATTCGCCGTCGCGGAGAAGATATCGCCCACGGCGCGGTGGTCTTCCCGGCGGGGACGCCCCTGACGGTGGCCGAGCTGCCGGTGCTGGCCTCGCTGGGCATTGCCGAGGTCGAGGTGGTGCGCAAGGTCCGCGTCGCGGTCTTCTCAACCGGCGATGAGCTGCAGCTGCCGGGTCAACCGCTCGGCGACGGCCAGATTTACGATACCAACCGCCTGGCGGTGCACCTGATGCTGCAGCAGCTGGGCTACGAGGTCATTAATCTCGGCATTATTCCTGACGACCCGGCGAAGCTGCGTGACGCGTTTATCGCCGCCGACCAGCAGGCCGACGTGGTCATCAGCTCCGGCGGCGTCTCGGTGGGCGAAGCCGACTACACCAAAACCATTCTTGAAGAGCTGGGCGAAATCGGCTTCTGGAAGCTGGCGATCAAGCCGGGCAAACCCTTCGCCTTCGGCAAGCTCAGCAGCAGCTGGTTCTGCGGCCTGCCGGGCAATCCGGTTTCCGCCACCGTCACCTTCTGTCAGCTGGTGCAACCCCTGCTGGCGAAGCTATCCGGTAACCACGGTTCGCTTCAGGCGACCCGTCTGCGGGTTCGCGCCGCCACGCGGCTGAAAAAGTCCCCGGGCCGCCTCGATTTTCAGCGCGGAATTCTGCAGCGCAACCCGGACGGCGAACTGGTGGTAACCACCACCGGTCATCAGGGCTCGCACATATTTAGTTCCTTCAGCCTCGGCAACTGCTTTATCGTGCTGGAGCGTGAGCGCGGCCACGTGGAAGCAGGCGAATGGGTCGAGGTCGAACCGTTCAGTCACCTGTTTGGGGGGCTGTAATGGCCGTGGAGCTGAGCGATAAAGAGATGCTGCGCTATAACCGGCAGATCGTCTTGCGCGGTTTTGATTTTGACGGTCAGGAGCGGTTAAAAGCCGCTCGCGTGCTGGTGGTCGGCCTCGGCGGGCTCGGTTGCGCCGCCGCCCAGTATCTGGCGGCCGCGGGGGTGGGCCAGCTTACCCTGCTCGATTTCGATACCGTCTCGCTGTCCAACCTCCAGCGCCAGACGCTGCACAGCGACGCCACCCTCGGCCAGCCGAAGGTGGATTCCGCTCGCGAGGCGCTGGCGCGTATTAACCCGCACGTTCATCTGGTGCCGCTCAATGCCTTGCTGGATGAGACCGCGCTGGCGGCGCAGATTGCCGATCACGATCTGGTGCTCGACTGTACCGACAACGTCGCCATTCGTAACCAGCTCAATGCCGGCTGCTTTCGCCATCACACCCCGCTGGTCTCCGGGGCGGCGATCCGCATGGAGGGGCAAATTAGCGTCTTCACGTATCAGGAGGGCGAACCCTGCTACCGCTGCCTGAGCCGCCTGTTTGGCGAAAACGCCCTCACCTGCGTCGAAGCCGGGGTGATGGCCCCGCTGGTGGGCACTATCGGTTCGCTGCAGGCCATGGAAGCCATTAAACTGCTGAGCGGCTACGGCACGCCTGCCAGCGGGAAAATCGTCATGTACGATGCCATGACCTGCCAGTTCCGCGAAATGAAGCTGCCGCGCCACCCGCAGTGCGAGGTCTGCGGCTCGCATTAACACCCCACCACCGGCAACGAAAGTCGCCGGTGGTTTTGCGACCTCTCTCGTTATTTTCTCCCCGCTGGCTTATCCCCCTCTCGCTTGTTGATTCACGTCAATATAACTTTCATTCGAAAGTGTTTTTATATTCATACGCAAACAAGAGGGTAAATCATGATCTTCAACATCCAGCGCTATTCCACCCATGACGGCCCAGGGATCCGCACCGTCGTCTTCCTGAAAGGCTGCTCGCTGGGCTGCCGCTGGTGCCAGAATCCGGAAAGCCGTGCCCGCAGCGAAGACCTGCTGTATGACCCGCGCCTGTGCCTTGCCGGTTGCGATCTGTGCCAGCGGGCGGCGCCGGATGTCATCACCCGTACCCTGGATGGTCTGATCATTCATCGGCAAAAGGTTAACGATAAGCATATTACCGCGCTGCGCGACTGCTGCCCCACGACCGCGCTGACGGTCTGCGGCGAGGAGAAAAGCGTCGAAGAGATCATGGCGACGGTGCTACGCGATAAACCGTTTTACGATCGCAGCGGCGGCGGTATTACGCTTTCCGGCGGCGAACCCTTTATGCACCCGGAGCTGGCGCAGGCGCTGTTCGAGGCCAGTCATCACGCGGGCATTCATACCGCCGTGGAAACCTGCCTGCACGTGCCGTGGAAATACATTGCTCCCTCCCTGCCCTCTGTTGACCTGTTTCTGGCCGACCTCAAGCATGTCGACGAAGCTGTGTTCCAGCAATGGACCGACGGCAGCGCCCGACGGGTGTTAGATAACCTGCAGCGCCTGGCGCAGGCAGGGAAAAAAATGATTATTCGCGTGCCGTTAATCCAGGGGTTCAACGCCAGCGAAGCCGACATTACCGCCATTATCAATTTTGCTGCCGACCGTTTGCAGGTCAGCGAAATCCATTTCCTGCCGTACCACACGCTGGGAATGAATAAATACCAACTACTCAGTCAGCCCTATACTGCACCGGATAAACCGCTGGATGCTCCTGAGCTGCTCGCCTTTGCGCAGGATTACGCGCGAAGCAAGGGGCTAACGGCGATATTACGAGGATAACCCTATGACTACTCTGAAACTCAACACGCTCAGCGCCCGCATCCAGGCCCATAAAATGGCGCTGGTGCATATCGTCAAGCCGCCAGTTTGTACCGAGCGCGCCCGCCACTACACTGAGATGTATCAGCAGCATCTTGATAAACCGATCCCGGTGCGCCGTGCGCTGGCGCTGGCTCACCATCTGGCTGAGCGCACCATCTGGATCAAGCACGATGAGCTGATCGTCGGCAACCAGGCCAGCGAAGTGCGCGCCGCGCCGATTTTCCCGGAATACACTGTCAGCTGGATTGAAAAAGAGATCGACGATCTCGCCGATCGCCCGGGTGCCGGCTTCTCGGTCAGCGAAGAAAACAAACGCGTACTGCATGAAGTGTGCCCATGGTGGCGCGGCCAGACCGTGCAGGACCGCTGCTACGGTATGTTTACCGATGAGCAAAAGGCGCTGCTCGCCACCGGTATCATCAAAGCGGAAGGCAATATGACCTCCGGTGATGCTCACCTGGCGGTCAACTACCCACTGCTGCTGGAAAAAGGGCTCGACGGGATGCGCGCCAAAGTCGCCGAACGCCGCTCGCGCATTAACCTGACGGTACTGGAAGACCTGCACGGCGAACAATTCCTGAAAGCGATTGATATCGTTCTGGAAGCGGTCAGCGACCACAGCAAACGCTTCGCCGCGCTGGCGCGCGAGATGGCGACAGCAGAATCCCGTGAATCACGCCGCCACGAACTGCTGACGATAGCCGAAAACTGCGACATCATCGCCCATGAGCCGCCGAAAACCTTCTGGCAGGCGCTGCAGCTGTGCTACTTCATTCAGCTGATCCTGCAGATTGAATCCAATGGTCACTCGGTCTCCTTTGGCCGTATGGACCAGTACCTGTACTCGTACTATCGTCGCGATGTTGAGATCCAGCAGTCGCTGGATCGTGAACAGGCCATTGAGCTGCTGCATAGCTGCTGGCTGAAGCTGCTGGAGGTCAACAAGATCCGCTCCGGCTCACACTCCAAGGCTTCTGCCGGCAGCCCGCTGTACCAGAACGTCACCATTGGTGGCCAGAATCTGGTAGACGGGAAGCCGCAGGACGCGGTCAATCCGCTGTCGTATGCCATCCTTGAATCCTGCGGTCGTCTGCGTTCTACCCAGCCGAACCTCAGCGTGCGCTACCACGCCGGGATGAGCAACGACTTCCTTGACGCCTGCGTTCAGGTGATCCGCTGCGGCTTCGGTATGCCGGCCTTCAACAATGACGAGATCGTAATCCCGGAATTCATTAAGCTGGGCATCGAGCCGCAGGACGCCTACGATTACGCCGCTATCGGCTGTATCGAAACCGCGGTCGGCGGTAAGTGGGGCTACCGTTGCACCGGCATGAGCTTCATTAACTTCGCGCGGGTGATGCTGGCGACGCTGGAAGGCGGCCGCGATGCCACCAGCGGCGAAGTGTTCCTGCCGCAGGAGCACGCCCTGTCGAAAGGCAACTTCGCTAACTTCGACCAGGTGTTGGCCGACTGGGATACCCAGATCCGCTACTACACCCGGAAGTCGATTGAGATTGAGTATGTGGTTGATACCATGCTGGAGGAGAACGTCCACGATATTCTCTGCTCGGCGCTGGTGGACGACTGCATCGAACGGGCGAAGAGCATTAAGCAAGGCGGCGCGAAGTATGACTGGGTTTCCGGCCTGCAGGTGGGCATCGCCAACCTCGGCAACAGCCTGGCGGCAGTGAAAAAACTGGTCTTCGATCAGGGCGCCATTGGCCAACAGGAACTGGCGAAGGCGCTGGCGGAAGACTTCGAAGGGCTGACTCACGAGCAGCTGCGCCAACGGTTGATCAACGGTGCACCGAAGTACGGTAACGATGATGACAGCGTGGACGAACTGCTGGCGCGGGCCTATCAGACCTATATCGATGAGTTGAAGCAGTATCACAACCCGCGCTATGGCCGCGGCCCGATTGGCGGCAACTATTACGCCGGGACATCGTCTATCTCCGCCAACGTCCCGTTCGGCGCGCAGACCATGGCCACGCCGGATGGCCGTAAAGCGCACGCCCCGCTGGCGGAAGGGGCCAGCCCGGCCTCCGGTACCGACCATCTGGGGCCAACGGCGGTCATCAGTTCAGTGGGTAAACTGCCCACCGGGGCGATCCTCGGCGGCGTGCTGCTTAACCAGAAGCTGAATCCATCAACGCTGGAGAACGAGTCCGACAAGCAGAAGCTGATGGTGCTGCTGCGTACCTTCTTCGAGGTGCATAAAGGCTGGCATATCCAGTACAACATCGTGTCGCGCGAGACGCTGCTGGAGGCGAAGAAACATCCTGACCAGTACCGCGATTTAGTGGTCCGCGTCGCTGGATACTCGGCGTTCTTCACCGCCCTGTCGCCGGATACTCAGGACGATATCATCGCCCGTACCGAGCATACGCTGTAACCCTTCGTGCCCGCTGGCGCTACGCTTAGCGGGCCAACCCAGTTCAGCAGGCCGGGTAAGGCCACTCCACCACCCGGCATTTTTTCTCTGCGTGCACTTTCATTCGAAATAAATTTGTGCTCCCCATCACATTGTAATTAGAATGTTACTGGTCGAAGTTAAGCCAGGAGCACTCTCTTATGACCGTTAAAGTTATCGTCACCGATATGGACGGAACTTTTCTCAATGACGCCAAGCAGTACGACCGCCCGCGTTTCCTCGCCCAGTTTGCGCAGCTCAAGCAGCAAGGTATTGAATTTGTTGTCGCCAGCGGTAACCAGTACTATCAGCTGATCTCCTTTTTCCCGGAAATTCGCGAGCAGATTTCATTCGTCGCAGAAAACGGCGCTCTGGTTTATGAACATGGCAAGCAGTTGTTCCACGGCGAACTGACCCGTCACGAATCACAGGTGGTGATTGGCGAACTGCTGAAAGATCCGCAGCTGAACTTTGTCGCCTGCGGCCTGCAGAGTGCCTACGTCAGCGATAAAGCCCCGGACGCCTTTGTCGCGCTGATGGCGAAGCACTACCATCGCCTGCAGCGAGTGAGCGACTATCACGCCATCAACGACACCCTGTTTAAATTCTCGCTTAATCTGCCGGACAGCGAGATCCCACAGCTGATCGATAAGCTGCACGTGTCGCTCGACGGCATCATGAAGCCGGTCACCAGCGGCTTTGGCTTTGTCGATTTGATTATCCCTGGCCTGCATAAAGCCAACGGCATCAGCCGCCTGCTCAAACGCTGGAACCTTTCGCCGCAGCAGTGCGTCGCCATCGGCGACAGCGGCAATGACGCCGAAATGCTGAAGCTGGTGAAATACGCCTTCGCCATGGGTAACGCCGCCGACAGCATTAAGGCCATTGCGGGTTATACCACCGACGATAATAACCATGACGGCGCGCTGAACGTCATTCAGGCCGTCCTCGATAGTACCACTCCCTTCAACGCGTGACCCTTCGCCGGGGTCTCATGCCCCGGCTTTTCCATTTTGTGCGCCGCAGCAAGATTTTAAACTTGCATTAACTCCATTTTAACTTAAATTAACGCTTGTAAGATTTAATACTTTCGAACGAAAGAAACAGCGAGGTTATTATGGCTGCTCTCCCGACCCACGAAACATTACCTGCCGATCACAAAGCGGCGATTCGCCAGATGAAACAGGCCCTACGCGCGCAAATCGGTGACGTTCAGGCGGTATTTGATAAACTTTCCGCGCACATCACAGAGCGTCTGGACGAAATTGAGGCCCTGAAAGCCGCCGGCCAGGAGGTTTGGCCGACGATCCCGTTCAGCGATATCGCCGAAGGAAGAGTGAGCGATGCCCAGCGCGCGGCGATTAAGCGCCGCGGCTGCGCGGTGATCAAGGGGCACTTCCCGCGCGAACAGGCGCTGGCCTGGGATAACGCCATGCTGGAATACCTGGATCGCAATCATTTCGACGACGTGTACAAAGGCCCCGGCGACAGCTTCTTCGGTTCGCTGGAGGCTTCGCGCCCGGAGATCTATCCGATCTACTGGTCGCCCTCGCAAATGCAGGCGCGCCAGAGTAATGAAATGGCGGCAGTGCAATCCTTCCTTAACCGCTTGTGGCGCTTTGAGCAGGACGGCACACGCTGGTTCGACCCGGATGTCAGCGTGATTTACCCCGACCGTATTCGCCGCCGTCCGCCGGGAACCACTTCGAAGGGGCTGGGCGCGCATACCGATTCCGGGGCGCTGGAGCGCTGGCTGCTCCCCGCCTACCAGCAGGTCTTCGCCAACGTCTTTAATGGCCATATCGACGCCTACGATCCGTGGGACGCCGCGCACCGTACCGAAGTGGAAGAGTACACCGTCGACAACACCACCAAATGCTCGGTGTTCCGCACCTTCCAGGGCTGGACGGCGCTGTCGGACATGATCCCGGGACAGGGGCTGCTGCACGTGGTGCCGATCCCCGAGGCGATGGCTTATGTGCTGCTGCGCCCGCTGCTTGACGATGTGCCAGAAGATGAGCTGTGCGGCGTCGCGCCGGGCAGAGTGCTGCCGATCTCTGAGCAGTGGCACCCGCTCTTAATTAAAGCGTTAAGCTCGATTCCGGCGCTGAATGCCGGCGATTCGGTCTGGTGGCACTGCGATGTGATTCACTCGGTGGCGCCGGTGGAAAATCAACAGGGCTGGGGCAACGTGATGTACATCCCCGCCGCGCCGATGTGCGAGAAGAATCTCGCCTATGCGCAGAAGGTGAAAGCCGCTCTGGAAAAAGGCGCCTCGCCGGGAGATTTCCCGCGCGAGGACTATGAAGCCAGCTGGCAGGGCCGCTTCACCCTGCAGGATCTGAATATTCACGGCAAACGGGCGCTGGGTATGCCGGTCTAATCGTCATACGGCCCCGGCGTTTCATGTCGTTAGTCACCCGGGTAAGGCGGAAACCGCCACCCGGGTAACGGACAGGGATTACTCAATACCTTTGCTGCGCAGGTAATCTTCGTAGTTGCCGCTGAAGTCGATCACGCGTTCCGGGGTGATCTCCAGGACGCGGGTGGCCAGAGAACTCACGAACTCACGGTCATGGGAGACGAAGATCAGGGTGCCCTGATACATCTCCAGCGCCATGTTCAGCGATTCAATGGATTCCATATCCAGGTGGTTGGTCGGTTCGTCCATCACCAGGATGTTTGGCTTCTGCATCATCAGCTTACCGAACAGCATGCGCCCTTTCTCGCCACCGGAGAGGACCTTAGCCGGCTTTTTAATATCGTCCTGGCTAAACAACAGACGGCCGAGGATGCTGCGCACGGCCTGCTCGTCGTCGCTTTCCTGCTTCCACTGACTCATCCACTCGAAGACCGTCAGGTCGTTTTCGAACTCGTACTCATGGTCCTGCGCGTAGTAGCCGATTTGCGCGTTTTCAGACCATTTCACGCTGCCGTTGTCCGGCTGCAGTTCGCCTACCAGGGTTTTCAGCATGGTGGATTTACCCACGCCGTTGGCGCCCAGAATGGCAATCTTCTCGCCCACCTCCAGCAGCAGGTTGACGTTTTTGAACAACGGACCTTCATCAAAGCCTTTGGTAAGGGCTTCCACTTCCAGCGCATTACGGAACAGTTTCTTGTCCTGCTCGAAACGGATAAACGGGTTCTGACGGCTGGAGGCTTTGACCTCTTCCAGCTTGATTTTGTCAATCTGACGCGCGCGCGAGGTCGCCTGACGTGATTTAGAAGCGTTGGCGCTGAAGCGGCTAACAAAGGACTGCAGGTCCGCAATCTGCGCTTTTTTCTTGGCGTTATCCGCCAGCAGACGCTCCCGCGCCTGGGTGGCCGCGGTCATGTATTCGTCGTAGTTGCCCGGATAGACGCGCAGCTCGCCGTAGTCAAGGTCCGCCATATGGGTGCAGACCATGTTCAGGAAGTGACGGTCATGCGAAATGATGATCATGGTGCTGTCGCGATCGTTCAGCGTCTGTTCCAGCCAGCGAATGGTGTCGATGTCCAGGTTGTTGGTTGGTTCATCAAGCAGCAGGATGTCCGGATTGGAGAACAGCGCCTGCGCCAGCAGAACACGCAGTTTCCAGCCCGGCGCGACTTCGCTCATCGGGCCGTAATGCTGTTCAACCGGAATGCCGACGCCGAGCAGCAGTTCGCCCGCGCGCGCTTCTGCGGAGTAGCCGTCCATTTCGCCATATTTGACTTCCAGATCGGCCACTTTGTAGCCATCTTCTTCGCTCATCTCCGCCAGGGCGTAGATGCGATCGCGCTCCTGCTTCACTTCCCACAGCTCGCCGTGGCCCATGATGACCGTATCCAGCACGGTGAACGCTTCAAAGGCGAACTGATCCTGACGCAGCTTACCGATACGCTCGTTCGGATCGAGAGAAACGTTGCCCAGCGTCGGTTCGAGATCGCCGCCGAGGATCTTCATAAAGGTCGATTTACCGCTGCCGTTGGCGCCGATCAGACCATAACGGTTGCCGCCGCCAAATTTAACGGAGATATTTTCGAACAGCGGCTTACTGCCAAACTGCATGGTAACGTTGCTGGATACTAGCACGGGGATATCCTGAAAAAAGAGTATGAGGGGTGTGATACAGCAGACATTATGCCAGCAAATGACACACTTTTCACGGCCTGCGGTAAATTCCGCCGCGGCGCTTGTGCTAAGGTCTTTGTCAGATGAGGCGGAAACCCGCGCTCAAACGGTTATTCTGTACGTCATTATGAGGAGCCCCATGACCACCAGCCTACCGCGACATCCGGCCTTTTTATCCCTGCAGGGCGGTATTAATTTTCGCGACCTGGGTGGCCAGCGTGCCGCCGACGGACGCCGTGTACGCAGCGGCAAGCTGCTGCGCTCCGGCGCGCTAAACCGGTTGACCGCAGAGGATCTCAACCACCTGGATACCCTGCCGCTCAGCCGGGTGCTCGACTATCGCGACCCCGGCGAAGTGCAGCGCACCCCGGACAAACTGAGCCCGCTTACCCACTATCTCAACGCGCCGGCCAATCCGCCCGTCAGCGAGGTCAACGCGAAGGTTACCGAGCTGAATGCCGCCACCCTTAACGCGCTGAACGGTGAACAGTTCATGCTGCAACTCTATCGCCAGCTGCCGTTTAACAACCCGGCCTATCGCCAGCTCGCCGCGTGGCTTACCACCCCTTTTGACGGCGCCTTACTGCAACATTGCGCGGTCGGCAAAGATCGCACCGGCGTCGGCTGCGCGTTAACCCTGTTCGCCGTCGGCTGCGACAGCGAAACGGTGATGGAGGAGTACCTGCTTACCCACGGCATGTTAACGCCGGTGGAGGAGTGGATGCTGGAAAGGCTGGGCAACGACCTGACCGCCCAGGGGCGCCAGAGTCTGGCGGATATCCTGACGGTGAAAGAGTCCTATCTCGCCGCCGCGCTGTCGGCCATCCACCAGCGCTATGGCACCGTCGACGCCTGGCTGGCGAAAGAGTATCAGCTCACCGCTCCGGTTCGCGCCGATCTGCAGACCCGGCTGCTGGAAGAATAGCGTTTTTTTCTACCCCGAGGGGGCGCTGGTGTCGCCCGCCGGGACGCGGCAGCAGGGACGACAGGGAAAAAAATGTGATTTCGTACACATCTGATTTACCTGTTCAGCGGAATGCACATATAATGCGCTCCCATCTACTGTCTGAATCATTTAACAAAGGCCTGTGTGGCGTTGATTTCGCACACGACATTAAAGACTATGAAATTATCTACACTCTTAGCGGCAGCCTTCGCCATCGTAGGCTTTTGCAATACAGCGTCTGCTGTCACCTATCCTTTGCCAACCGATGGCAGCCGTTTGGTTGGTCAGAACCAGGTCATCACCATTCCGGATGATAACAAGCAGCCGCTGGAATACTTCGCGGCGAAATATCAGATGGGGCTTTCCAACATGCTGGAAGCCAACCCGGGGGTGGACACCTATCTGCCGAAAGGCGGTAGCGTACTGAACATTCCTCAGCAGCTGATCCTGCCGGATACCGTGCATGAAGGGATTGTCATCAACAGCGCAGAAATGCGTCTGTACTACTACCCGAAAGGCACCAACACCGTCATCGTTCTGCCGATCGGGATCGGTCAGTTAGGCAAAGATACGCCGATCAACTGGACCACCAAAGTCGAACGTAAGAAAGCCGGCCCGACCTGGACGCCGACCGCCAAGATGCATGCTGAATACGCCGCTGCCGGCAACCCGCTGCCAGCCGTCGTACCGGCCGGCCCGGATAACCCGATGGGCCTGTACGCGCTGTATATCGGCCGTCTGTACGCCATCCACGGCACCAACGCTAACTTCGGTATCGGCCTGCGCGTAAGCCACGGCTGCGTGCGTCTGCGCAACGATGACATCAAATTCCTGTTTGAGAACGTGCCGGTCGGCACCCGCGTGCAGTTTATCGATGAACCGGTAAAAGCCACCACCGAGCCGGATGGCAGCCGTTATATTGAAGTTCACAACCCGCTGTCGACCACCGAAGCGCAGTTCCAGGGCGGCGAGATTGTGCCGATCACTCTGACTCAGCCGGTACAGGCGATCACCAGCCAGTCTGATGTCGATCAGAACGTGGTTGAGCAGGCTATTCAGAACCGCTCCGGTATGCCGGTGCGTCTGAACTAAGTTCTGCATGACGAGAAAAACGGCGGGCCTGATGCCCGCCGTTTTTTTATCTGTGTTTTCCCGGACGACTAAACCGTGCCACATCGCAGCCCCGCTACGCGCAGCGCCAGCCGGGGGTCTCACATTAACCGTTATTAACGAGAATAATCCCGCCGTGATCGTAGCGGTAGTGACAGTGGGCATACTCCAGCGGCGTGCCGTCTTCGAGATAGATAACCTGCTCCACCTCCAGCACCGGATCGGTCGGCTCGCAGTGAAGATGCTGCCTGTCCAGCTCGTCCGGTTTCATCGCCCGTACCACACGGTAAGAGCCCATCAGCTTCAGCCCCAGCGTCTCCTGCAGGTAGCGAAACACCGACCCTTCCAGATGGTTTTTGGTTAACCCTGGCACCAGCCCCACCGGCATAACCGTCAGGTCCAGCGATACTGGCTCGCAGTTGAGCAGCCGCAGGCGGACAAAGTCATACACCGGGGCATCGGCGTCGATCAGCAGCGAGCTTTGCTCCTTGTCGCTGGGAAAGCGCACCGCAAAGCGCACCACTTCGCTTTGTACCTCGCCAAGATGCTCCCAGGTTTTGGTGGCGCCAAAATAGTCGCTGCCGGGCAGCTCCCACTGCGACAGCTGAAGGAAATTTTTCCGCACAAAGGTGCCCTGCCCTTTACGGGTATAGATCAGCCCTTCGACGATTAACTGGCGCATCGCCTGCTGGATGGTCATCCGGCTGGTGCTGAACTCTGCCGCCAGCGCAAACTGGTCGGGTAGCGGCGCGCTGGCAGGATACTGCTGGCTGATGATACGTTTTTTTATTTCCCGCGCGATTTGCTGATACTTCGCCGTCATTCCCCGGTCCTTATCCATTCAGTGAGTGGCTGGCGGGCAGAATACACCATCTGACCGCCAGGACACCGTTACATCGTTTCGCCGTTGCTGTGGATCACCTGCTTCAGCCACGCATAGCTCTTCTTCGGCACCCGCCGCAGGTCCTTGAGGTCATGGTTCTCACGATTGACGTACACCACGCCGTAGCGCTTACGCATATCGCCCTGTGAGCTCAGGATATCGATTAATCCCCAGCCGAGATAGCCAATCACCTGCGCCCCATCCTCAAAGATGGCCGCTTTCATGGCGTTGATATGGTCGCGATGGTAGGCGATGCGGTAATCATCGGCAATGGGATGTTCACCGTCCCAGGATTCGATCACCCCGATGCCGTTTTCAATCGGGAACACCGGCAGGCGCCAGTCGTTATAGTAGCGAGTAATGATCGCCCGGAAACCCAGCGGATCAATCTGCCAGTTCCATTCCGTCGCTTTCAGGAACGGGTTATCCTGGTTACCAAATAACATATAATTATTGACCGCAGTTCCCGGCGGGATGACGTCGCTATTCAGTGTGCGGCTGGCGTAATAGCTGAACGCCAGATAATCGACCTTCACCGTCGCCATCAGCGCAAGATCCTCCGGACGATAGATATCGTCAAAGCCCTCGCGGGCGACAACGTGCATCACCTCCGGGCTGTAACCCTCGCCGGCATAGGCTCGCAGCAGGTTCTGGTTTAAAAACTCATCCAGTTGCTGGGCGCAGAAAATATCCCGCGGCTTACAGGTGGCCGGATAGACCAGCGCGTGAGCCAGCATCCCACCCATCAGACACTGCGGCTTCGCCTGATGCAGATAATGGGTGAGATGGACATGCGCCATCATGACATGGTGCTGGATCATATACAGCTCGCGCAGGGTTTTCTCTCCCTGCAGGTAGCCGGAAATCAGAAACGCTTCCGGCGAATGGTACAGATTCTGTTCATTGAAGGTCAGCCAGTACTTCACCTTATCGCCGTAACAGTCGATCATCTTCTGACCATAGCGGATAAAGGCATCCATTACCCGACGGTCGGTAAAACCGTTGTAGCGCTCCGCCAGGGAGAGCGGCATATCAAAATGGTACAGACAGATCATCGGCTCGATGCCGCGGGCAATAAGCTCATCGATAAACTGATGATAAAAGGCGATCCCTTCTTCATTAAACTCCCCATCCCCCTCCGGGCACACCCGGCTCCAGGCGATCTGGAAGCGGTAGCAGTTCATGCCCAGATCCTGCATCAAATCGAAATCTTCGCGGAAGCGATGATACGAGTCAGTCGCCACCTTCCAGTCCGAGGCGAACTCCGCCGGTTGACGAATATCGTACACCGACATCCCCTTGCCGCCCTCGTTCCACGCGCCTTCCGTCTGCATGCTGGAGACGGAGTTACCCCATAAAAAATCTGCCGGTAGCGTCTTTTTCATACTCACCTCTGTATATGACTAGTCATTTAAAACTCATGACTAGTCATATACAGAAAAGCGAACAGGTAAGCAAAGTCCGGGATCGGTTTCTGTGAGCCGGACAAAAAAAGATCGCCCCGGGGGGCGATCCTGGCGATCGACGTGGATGAGGGCACAATGCTGCTGAGATCAGGCGCTGAGTTTGAAGAGCCAGTAGCCGGTGAGCGCTGCCCACAGCAGCATGGGGATGGAGTACAGATGGAAGCGCCACCAGATGCGCCGATCGCCGGCCATGCGCAGGGCGATAATATTGGCCAAAGAACCCGGCAGCAGGCCAAAGCCGCCCACGTTAACCGCCCAGGCGAGCAGGATCGACGGCGGAACATAGTTGAGCAGCAGAATGGTCGAGGGCACGTTACTGATCACTTGCGACAGGCCGATGGCGGTCAGCCACAGTCCACCGCCGGAGAGCGTCCCTACCCCGCTCAGCACCTGGTGCAGGGCCGGCAGCTGGGTCAGCAGATGGACGTCAATAAACATCACCATAAACACCAGCAGCAGTGACCAGTCGACATGGACGATCACCGCCCGGGCCAGCACCAGGAAGCCCAGCAGCACCAGTGCCAGTCCCCACAGGGCCTGATTCATCTCCAGCGCCGTCAGGAACACCACATACAATCCCAGACAGCTCCAGACGAGCTTAGGCTGCCATGACGGCGCTCTGTCGCTGCTCTGGTAGCTGAGCCGCTTCGCCGGGAAACAGAACCAGCACAGCACCAGCAGGGTCAGCATCATCGCCGCCGCCAGCGGCAGCATCTGGCCGATAAACCCGAGGAAAGAGAGGCCGGATCGTCCCCACAGCAAAATATTCTGCGGGTTGCCGATCGGCGTCAGCAGCGACCCGGCGTTCACCGCCAGCGCTTCGAAAATAATCAGCCGGTTCACCGGGATGGCGCACCACTTTTTCAGCGTCAGCGTCAACGGCACCACAATAAACAGGGCGACGTCGTTGGTGAGAAAGGTGGACAGCAGCGCCGCCGCCAGCACCATAAAGATGGCCAGCTGCCGCTCAGTCACAAAGCGGCGGGCCATTTTACGCCCCAGCACGTCAAAATAGCCGCTTAATTCAATTCCCTTAGTCAACAGCATCAGACCGCTGAGCGTGACGATGGTATGCCAGTCAATGGCCGCTGGCCAGCTTGCCGGAACAAACGGCACGATGGCGCTGAGCACGCAGGCGATAATCAGCAGCAGGTGTAAAAACCGGTCGCGCAACAGCGACTGGACGAAGGGAAGAGTCATACTTCCTGGGATCCCTGTTTTTGGGTAAATTTCAGGAACATCGCCAGCGTCTCTTCGCTCACGTGATGCTCCATCCCTTCCGCATCGCGGCGGGCAATCTCCTGACTGACGCCAATCGCCAGCAGAAAGTTTTCCACAATCTGATGGCGCTCGCGGCTTTCCTGGGCCAGCTTCTCTCCCTCCGGGGTTAAGAAGATCCCGCGCCAGGGGATCTGTTCAATAAGACCGACGCTGGCCAGGCGTTTGAGCATTTTGGCGACCGTGGGCTGCGAAACGCCAAGACGCGCCGCCATATCCACCTGGCGCGCCTCCCCCACTTCGTTGATCAGATCGGAGATCAGCTCGACATAGTCATCGATCAGCTCGCGGCGATGCGCTTCCCGCACCTGACGGAACCCCTCCACGTGCTCTTCAACATTTACTAACTGCGTCACTTTTTTTGTTATTGGCTTACCTGCGCGACGGTTCATTGTGCTTCCTCATTCGTGTGACGCGTCAAGCATCATATAAAAAGATCCACATTGTAATGGATTGCGGCAAGAGCACAAAAAATTAACGTTTTAGCCATAGCTATAAAATATAGCCTGTGCTATATCTGTATGTAATGCAAACAGCCATCATGGATAGACGGCGTGAACAGGCAGGAGGAGAGCAGATGAGCGAATTCAAGAGGTGCTTAAACGTGTTTAGCCATTCACCCTTTAAAGTACGATTAATGCTGATCGGTATGCTGTGCGAGATGATCAACGGTAAACCGCAGCAAGACAAACCCAATCCCTGAAGCGGCGTCGCGGTACGCCGCTTCATTTTTCTGTCATCTTCTGCCGGTAAAATGGCCAGTTCCCCCCGTTTCCCTGACCTTTTTTCAAGTTTTGTAAGCGTCCTCGCAAAACAATCTGTTATGTCTGGTTGACCTTACCATTTACAAGCCCTATCTTTGCACAGCCCTGCCACATTCGCGGCTCGCAGAGACCCTCTTCACGCACTGTCCAGCAGGTTTTACCCCTTGACGCCAGGGGATGCGCATGGCCTCTTTTTGATTGTTTACTATGAATGTCACCACCCTGAAAGATACGCTGGTTGCCCGCCGACTGGCACCGAACCCATGGACAGGATTCTACTTTTTACAATCGCTGTTAATTAATCTGGCGCTGGGCTATGAATTTAGCCTGCTCTATACCGTGGCATTTACCTGCGTGTTACATCTTCTGTGGCGCGCTTTTCCGCGCGTCCAGAAAGTGGTGGTCGGCGCCTATTCGCTGCTGGCAGCCCTGTACTACCCCTTCGGCCAGGCCTACGGCGCTCCTAACTTCAACACCTTACTGGCGCTTCACGCCACCAACGTGGAAGAGTCCACCGAAATTCTGACCATCTTCCCGTGGTACAACTATCTGCTGGCGGTCTTCATTTTCGCGCTGGGTATCATTGCGGTCCGCCGCAGGATCGTCGCGCCCTCCCGCTGGGGAAAAATGGAAACCCTGGGCCTGCTGTTCACTCTCGGGGTCTTCTTTCTCCAGCCGGTGCAAAACCTCGCCTGGGGCGGCGTGTTCAAGGTGATTGATACCGGTTATCCGGCCTTTCGTTTTGTCAAAGACGTGGTGGTAAATAACAACGAGGTGCTGGACGAACAGGCGCGGATGGCGCAGCTGGCCGGCATGAAAGACAGCTGGCACGTGCTGGCGGTGAAGCCAAAGTACCATCTCTATGTGGTGGTGATCGGTGAAAGCGCGCGCCGCGACGCCCTCGGCGCCTTCGGTGGCCACTGGGACAACACGCCATTTGCCAGCTCGGTGAACGGGTATCTGTTTAACAACTATGTCGCTGCCAGCGGCTCGACGCAGAAATCACTCGGCCTGACGCTTAACCGGGTGGTCGACGGCAAACCGCAGTTTCAGGATAACTTTGTCACCCTCGCTAACCGCGCGGGTTTCCAGACCTGGTGGTTCTCCAACCAGGGGCAGATTGGCGAGTACGACACCGCTATCGCCAGCATTGCCAAACGTGCGGATGAAGTCCAGTTCCTGAAAAACGGCGATTTCGAAGCCAATAAAAATACCCAGGACGAGCAGTTATTAAAGCTGACCGAGCAGGTGCTCTCCACCCAGCGCACCCAGCCGCAGCTGATTGTCCTGCATCTGATGGGCTCTCATCCGCAGGCCTGCGACCGCACCAAAGGCAAATACACGGTGTTCGTCCAGTCAAAGGAGACCTCCTGCTATCTCTACAGCATGACGCAGACCGACACGCTGCTGGCTAAGCTCTATAGCCAGTTGCAAAACTCCGGCAATACCTTTTCACTGACCTATTTTTCCGATCATGGCCTGGCGTTCAAGGAGCGGGGAAAAGAGGTGCAGTATCTGGCGCATGACGATAAGTTCCAGCAGAACTTCCAGGTGCCGTTTATGGTGCTCTCCAGCGATGACAAAGCGCATAAAGTGATTAAGGCGCAGCGTTCGGCGAATGATTTCCTCAGCTTCTTCTCCCAGTGGACCGGGATTCAGGCGGCAGAGATCGCCCCGCGCTACCGGTTTATCTCCGAGCAAAAGGCCGGTCCGGTGTATATCACCAACTTCCAGCTGCAGAAGGTCGATTATTCCCACCTCGGCACCGATGAGTTCACGGTCAACTAATCGTTCAGTCCCGGCCAACCGGCCGGGCCGCCTGCCAGCAGGCAAAAAAAATCCGCCCCGAGAGGCGGATTTTTCATATCACCGGAGTGATTAGAAGCGGTAACCCACGCCAGCAATCCAGGTACCGACGTCAACGTTACGAATACGAGACTGCTCGTAGGAGAAGTCCAGGGCAACGTTTTCGATCGGGTTGAACTGCAGACCAGCACCGTAAGAGAAACCGTAGTCGCTCATATCGGATTTCTGGTTCGGGAAGTTGTTGTTCTGGAATTTACCGTAACCAACACCCACTACGCCGTAGATGCTTGCCCAGTCGTTCAGACGGTAAGCCGGACCTGCGGTGATGCCGTAGTACTGACCTTTGTTGTAAGTACCGTTGCTGGTGTTATCCTTTTCGGTGTAGGTGAAGGAACCGATAACACCCAGCGGGTTGTTATCTTGCTCGTAACGGTATTTCAGGTTGAAACCGCCAGCTTTGTTCGCTTTACCCTGCATGTCGCTCTGCGCGTAACCGCCGGTTACGGTAGAAGTTGCAGCAAATGCAGTGGTACCTACGGATGCAGCCAGAACAACGGCCAGTGCTGAAAGACGTGCAATTTTATTCATAACCACCTCAAATGTGTTTCTAATAAGTCCTAAGCCTTAAATATATCAAAAATTTTTGGGAAACTCTTTGGAGTTTACATTGTCTAACATACTTTTTCATGTAACCAAAAGTTTCCATATTTCTATAACAATATGGAAAACAACAGTTTTTGTCGTTAACTTACATCTTAACGCTCATTAAGAAATTCGCAAGCATCCAGATTAATCCTAATCGACGGGCGCATTTCTCAGCCATGTTCGCCATTGTACTGTTTTTAGCCCCGTTTTTTTCAACATTAGCTCAACCGCTACCCGCTAATTCCAGTACACTGGAACTTTTACGACTTTTGACAAAACCTGACAGGAGAAAGGATGCCCGGTCCATCCCGAAAAACAGCGGCATGGTTGCCGATAGTTGTGATTTTAGTCGCGATGACCTCAATTCAGAGCGGCGCCTCGCTCGCCAAATCGCTGTTCCCGGTGGTCGGTGCCCCGGGCGTCACCGCCCTGCGCCTGGCGCTCGGGACGCTGATCCTGGTGGTGGTATTCAAGCCATGGCGGCTACGTTTCTCACCGGCGCAGCGCGTGCCGCTGCTGCTGTACGGCCTGGCGCTCGGGGCGATGAACTACCTCTTTTATTTATCCCTGCAGCGCATTCCGCTCGGCGTGGCGGTAGCTCTGGAATTTACCGGCCCGCTGGCGGTGGCGCTGTTCGGTTCGCGTCGTCCGCTGGATTTCGTCTGGGTGGCGCTGGCTATCCTCGGATTGTGGTATCTCCTGCCGCTGGGGCAGAACGTGGCGCAGGTTGATTTAACCGGCGCGCTGTTCGCCCTTGGCGCCGGCGCGTGCTGGGCGGTCTATATCCTGACCGGGCAACGTGCTGGTGAAGAGCATGGGCCAGCCACGGTGGCGATGGGGTCGCTTATCGCCTCGCTGGTGTTTGTGCCGTTAGGCATGGCGCAGGCCACCGATACGCTGTGGCAGTGGTCGCTGCTGCCGCTGGGGCTGGGGATCGCCATTCTCTCCACCGCGCTGCCCTATTCTCTCGAGATGATGGCCCTGACGCGCCTGCCGACGCGCACCTTCGGCACGCTGATGAGCCTTGAGCCAGCCTTAGCCGCTCTCTCTGGTATGGTCTTTCTCGGTGAAACCCTGAAGCTCTCCCAGACCCTGGCGCTGGGCGCGATTATCATCGCCTCAATGGGCGCCACGCTGACCATGCAGCGACAAAGTAAAATCGAGCAAGTCGATATCAATTAACATTCTGTTACGGCGGCAGCCCGCAGCGCCTGCGGGCCCGTTTTTATCAATTAACCGTCTGATCCTTCAGTTCTTTTTAAATAACCAACCGCTTTGCGCTATCAGAGTGATATGGCCTGCCGATGCCGCATACTTAAAATCCCTTGCTATACTTAGTCCCGAAGTTACCTGGGACAACGCTCCACATCATTCCGATTTGAAATGTGACGAGCATCAATATCAAGAGGATATGAAACGATGAGTACCGCAAAACTGGTTAAATCAAAAGCGTCTAATCTGGTCTATACCCGCAACGATGTCGCTGACAGCGAAAAGAAAGCGACCATTGAGCTGTTGAATCGCCAGGTGATCCAGTTCATTGACCTGTCTCTTAT
Organism: Klebsiella sp. 10982; assembly: GCF_048589245.1. Classification (NCBI taxonomy): domain Bacteria; kingdom Pseudomonadati; phylum Pseudomonadota; class Gammaproteobacteria; order Enterobacterales; family Enterobacteriaceae; genus Klebsiella; species Klebsiella sp. 10982. The sequence continues at coordinate 226,741 of NZ_JBMAXV010000005.1, read as the reverse complement.
CACCAAGCAGGCACACTGGAATATGCGCGGTGCGAACTTTATCGCCGTGCACGAAATGCTGGATGGCTTCCGTACCGCGCTGACCGAACATCTGGACACCATGGCCGAGCGTGCCGTACAGCTGGGCGGCGTCGCCCTGGGCACCACTCAGGTCATTAACAGCAAAACGCCGCTGCAGAGCTACCCGCTGGACATCCATCACGTTCAGGATCACCTGAAAGCACTGGCTGACCGCTATGCGGTGGTAGCGAACGATGTGCGCAAAGCGATCGACGAAGCCAAAGACGAAGATACCGCAGATATTTTCACCGCGGCCTCCCGCGATCTGGATAAATTCCTGTGGTTCATCGAAGCGAATATTGAATAAGGCTCTGCCGCCGGCTGCTTCGCGGTCGGCGGCGCCTGTTACTTTTCCTACCGCTTTTCCTTTCCCTTTTCTTCTCAAGCCATTCATCAACAGCGGGTCATGCACCTTTTTAGGGCAGCGTATTGATGAAAATGCGCACAAAAGTAAAACAATTGTAATAATCACCTCACACAATCGTTACACCGAGATTGTTTTCCCGTCAGTGTTTGCGCTAAAAATGGGCTCGTAATTCAGCGACCTGATGATGCACCAAAATAACGCCCCGTTATGGTGCGATCGCTATCCCAAACGATCGATATTGTGCAACCACTGCCGCTTCGTTTGTTAGAAAACAACAAGTTGTAAAAGTGGCACGATTTTTTCATTAGGCTAGTCGTTCTCGCAGGGGATCGTCCCGTGGATATAAAAGGAAATGCTATGAAGTCTGTATTTAAAGTTTCACTGGCTGCACTGACCCTGGCTTTTGCGGTTTCTTCCCATGCCGCCAATAAGACGCTGGTTGTCGCCACCGATACGGCGTTCGTCCCGTTCGAATTTAAGCAAGGCGATAAATATGTCGGGTTTGACGTTGACCTGTGGGCGGCTATCGCTAAAGAGCTGAAGCTCGACTACACCCTGAAGCCAATGGACTTCAGCGGCATTATCCCGGCGCTGCAAACTAAAAATATCGATCTGGCGCTGGCCGGGATCACTATCACCGAAGAACGTAAAAAAGCGATCGACTTCTCCGACGGCTACTACAAAAGCGGCCTGCTGGTGATGGTTAACGCCAACAATAACGACATCAAAGATGTCAAAGATCTGAACGGTAAAGTGGTGGCGGTGAAGAGCGGTACCGGCTCCGTTGATTACGCGAAAGCCAATATCAAAACCAAAGACCTGCGTCAGTTCCCGAACATCGATAACGCCTACATGGAGCTGGGTACCGGCCGCGCTGATGCCGTGCTGCACGATACACCGAATATTCTCTACTTCATCAAGACCGCCGGCAACGGCAAGTTCAAAGCGGTAGGGGAATCACTGGAAGCGCAAAACTACGGTATCGCCTTCCCGAAAGGCAGCGACGAGCTGCGTGAGAAAGTGAACGGCGCGCTGAAAACGCTGCGCGAGAACGGCACCTACAACGAAATTTATAAAAAATGGTTCGGCACTGAACCAAAATAATAAGAATCAACTTCGCCGGACGCAGGTCCGGCGAAATAACCACGATCTTCCGATGCCCGCTGTGCGGAAGAGCGTATTTTGGCGGAGGCATTCCTCTGCTCTCGACACGGTAACAGGAACGTATTATGCAGTTTGACTGGAGTGCCATCTGGCCTGCCATTCCGATTTTGCTGGAAGGCGCCAAAATGACGCTGTGGATTTCCGTCCTCGGCCTGGCCGGCGGCCTGATAATCGGTCTGGTGGCCGGTTTCGCCCGCTGCTTCGGCGGCTGGATCGCCAACCACATCGCACTGGTGTTTATTGAAATCATTCGCGGCACCCCGATTGTGGTGCAGGTCATGTTCATCTACTTTGCGCTGCCGATGGCCTTTAGCGACCTGCGCATCGACCCCTTCTCCGCAGCGGTAGTGACCATCATGATTAACTCGGGCGCCTATATCGCGGAAATTACCCGCGGCGCGGTGCTCTCCATTCATAAAGGCTTCCGCGAAGCGGGCCTGGCGCTGGGCCTGTCGCGTCGCGAAACCATTCGCCACGTGATCCTGCCGCTGGCGCTGCGCCGCATGCTGCCGCCGCTGGGCAACCAGTGGATCATCAGCATCAAGGACACCTCGCTGTTCATCGTCATCGGCGTCGCCGAACTGACCCGTCAGGGACAGGAGATCATCGCGGGCAACTTCCGCGCCCTGGAAATCTGGAGCGCCGTTGCCGTGATTTACCTGATTATCACCCTGGTCCTGAGCTTTATTCTGCGCCGTCTTGAAAGAAGGATGAAAATCCTGTGATTGAATTTAAAAACGTTTCCAAGCACTTTGGCCCGACCCAGGTGCTGCACGATATCTCCCTGAAGATTAATCAGGGTGAGGTGGTGGTCATTATCGGCCCTTCCGGCTCCGGTAAGTCAACGATGCTGCGCTGCATCAATAAACTGGAAGAGATCACCAGCGGCGATCTGATTGTCGATGGCCTGAAGGTCAACGACCCGAAGGTGGACGAACGTCTGATCCGTCAGGAAGCCGGGATGGTATTTCAGCAGTTTTATCTGTTCCCGCACCTGACGGCGCTGGAGAACGTCATGTTTGGTCCGCTGCGGGTCCGCGGCGCCAGCAAGCAGGCGGCAGAGAAACAGGCGAAAGATCTGCTGGCGAAAGTCGGTCTGGCTGAGCGCGCGCATCACTATCCGTCTGAACTCTCCGGCGGCCAGCAGCAGCGTGTAGCCATCGCCCGCGCGCTGGCGGTGAAGCCAAAGATGATGCTGTTTGATGAACCGACCTCAGCACTCGACCCGGAACTGCGCCATGAAGTGCTCAAGGTGATGCAGGATCTGGCGGAAGAAGGCATGACGATGGTGATCGTGACCCACGAAATCGGTTTCGCCGAAAAAGTGGCCTCGCGGCTGATCTTTATCGATAAAGGCCGGATCGCCGAAGACGGCAACCCGCAGGAGCTGGTGAAGAACCCGCCAAGCCCGCGCCTGCGCGAATTCCTGCAGCACGTCGCTTAATCCACAGCGGCTCTCTCCCCCATAGAGAGCCGCTTTCCAGATTCCTCTTCCCTCCCCTTTCGCCATCGGCTTCTATACTTACCCGTTTACGTTGCAACGGAGGTGCCCATGCCGTGGATCCTGCTTTTGCTCGCCGCGCTGTTTACTGCCCCGCTTTCCGCCGCCGCCCTGCCCGGCGTCCCGGCGGCCAACACCGATAAAAACAGCGCCAGCGAACCCGATGTAGAACAGAAAAGAGCGGCTTATGCCGCCCTGGCCGACGTGCTGGCCAACGACAGCGCCCGTCAGGAGCTTATTGACCAGTTGCGGAAAGCGGCCGCCACGCCGCCGCCCGATAACACCCCGACGCTGACGCCACCGGCGGTGAAAGAAGAGACCACGGTGCTGGAGAACGTCACCCAGATCAGTCGGGAATACGGTGAGCAGCTCTCGTCACGCTTTTCCCAGCTGTGGCGCAATATCACCGGCTCACCGCATAAGCCCTTTAATCTGCAAACCTTTACCAGCGCGGCCTGGCATTTTTTACTACTGGCCGGGCTGGTGTTTGCCTTCTGGTGGCTGGTGCGCCTCGCAGCGCTGCCGTTGTATCGTAAAATGGGCGAATGGGGACGGCATAAAAATCGCGATCGCGGTAACTGGCTCCAGCTGCCCCTGACCATCGCCGGGGCGTTTATCATCGACCTGCTGCTGCTGACGCTGACCTTGTTTGTCGGTCAGCTGTTAAGCGATCGCCTGAATGGTAATAACCCCACCATCGCCTTCCAGCAGAGCCTTTTCCTCAACGCCTTCGCGCTGATTGAGTTCTTTAAAGCCATTCTGCGGCTCATTTTTTGCCCACGCATCCCGGCGCTCAGGCCCTTTAATCTCGGCGACGAGGCCGCGTCATACTGGAGTCTGCGCCTGAGCGCGCTCAGCAGCCTGATCGGCTACGGCCTGATCGTCGCCGTGCCGATTATTTCCAACCAGATGAATGTGCAGATTGGCGCACTGGCTAACGTCGTGATTATGCTGTGCATTACGCTGTGGGCGCTGTATCTGATCTTTCATAACAAAGCGGTGATTACTCAGGGGCTGATCCACCTGGCCGACCACTCACTCGCCTTCTTTAGCCTGTTTATCCGCGCCTTCGCGCTGGTCTGGCACTGGCTGGCCTGCGCCTACTTTGTGGTGCTCTTTTTCTTCTCCCTGTTCGACCCGGGCAACAGCCTGAAATTCATGATGGGCGCCACTCTGCGCAGCCTGGCGATTATCGGCGGTGCGGCGCTGGTGTCCGGCATCCTGTCGCGCTGGATAGCCAAAACCATCACCCTGTCGCCCGCGACCCAGCGAAACTATCCTGAGCTGCAAAAGCGGCTCAACGGCTGGATCTCCGCCTCGCTGAAGGCGGCGCGTATTCTCACCGTCTGCGTCGCCATCATGCTGCTGTTGAGCGCCTGGGGCCTGTTTGACTTCCGCGAATGGCTGCATAACGATGCCGGACAAAAAACGGTGGATGTGCTGATCCGCATCGCCCTCATCCTCTTCTTCTCTGCCATCGGCTGGACGGTGCTGGCCAGCCTGATCGAAAACCGGCTGGCCTCGGATATTCATGGCCGCCCGCTGCCCAGCGCGCGGGCCCGAACGCTGCTGACGCTGTTTCGCAACGCGCTGGCGGTGGTGATCAGCACCATCACGGTGATGATCCTGCTCTCGGAGATTGGGGTTAACATTGCGCCGCTGCTGGCGGGCGCCGGGGCGTTAGGGCTGGCGATTTCGTTTGGCGCGCAAACCCTGGTCAAAGACATTATCACCGGCATATTTATCCAGTTTGAAAACGGGATGAACACCGGCGATCTGGTCACCATCGGCCCTTTGACCGGTACCGTGGAACGCATGTCGATTCGCTCAGTAGGGGTGCGCCAGGATACCGGCGCCTATCACATTATTCCCTGGTCCTCGATCACCACTTTTGCCAACTTCGTGCGCGGCATTGGCTCGGTAGTCGCCAACTATGATGTCGACCGTCATGAGGATCTGGATAAAGCCAGCCAGGCGCTGAAGGCGGCGGTGGACGATCTGCTGGCCCAGGAGGAGATCCGCGGCCTGATCATTGGCGAACCATCATTCGCCGGGCTGGTGGGGCTGAGCAATACCGCCTTTACGCTACGCGTCAGCTTCACTACCCTGCCACTGAAGCAGTGGACGGTGCGCTTTGCCCTCGACACTCAGGTGAAAAAGCACTTCGATCGCGCCGGGGTTCGCGCGCCGGTACAGACCTGGCAACAGCTGCCGATGCCGGGCTCAGACAGCCCGGCCGCGGAGTAGCGTTAGAACGGACGGCGGCGTTTGGCGTCGTCCATAAAGCTCCAGGCGATAAAGCGGCTCTGCTTTTGCCCCTGGGCCATCTCTTTTTTCACCACTTTCACGGCCCCAACCTCGGTCAGCAGGCGGTAGAGCGGCGGCAGATTGTCGCCGCGCGACACCAGCGAGGTAAACCATTTCACCTGGCGGGCGAAGTCCTGGCTTTCGCGGATCATCTGCGAGATAAAGGCCACTTCGCCCCCTTCGCACCACAGCTCCTGCTGCTGACCGCCAAAGTTAAGCCCGCTGTCGGCGCCGAGTCCGAGATTGCGGCGCTTGCGCTCACCGCCCGCCCGGGCGCTCTCTGCAGAGTCATGGAACGGCGGATTACACAGCGTGGCGTCGTAGGTCTCGTTTTTGTGGATCACGCCGTGGAAGATGGCCTGACTCTCTTTTTGCCGGCGCAGACGGATCTGTCGGGTCAAGCCGGGGTTGCCATTGACAATCGCCTGTGCGCTGGCGAAGGCCTGCGGACTGATTTCGCTGCCGGTAAAACGCCAGCCGTACTCGTGAGCGCCAATCAGGGGATAGATGAGGTTGGCGCCGGTGCCAATATCAAGGATCGTGGCATCCTTCGGCACCTCACCGCTGTCTCCGGCCAGCAGATCCGCCAGATGATGAATATAATCGGCCCGCCCGGGCACCGGCGGACAGAGAAAGCCGTCAGGAATGTCCCAGTGTTTAACCGCGTAGAAATGCGCCAGCAGCGCTTTATTCAACGCCTTGACCGCCTGCGGATTGGCAAAATCAATAGTCTGCTCACCCAGCGGATTGAGCGTAATGTATCCCTGCAGGTCAGGATGCGCCTGGCACAGCGCGGGCAGGTCGTAGCGTTGATGGTGACGGTTACGCGGGTGTAACCCCGGTTTCTGGGCTTTCATGACAATCTCCTTTGAACAGCCGCGTAAGATACCCGTTGACGGCGGCGCGGTAAATAAGGGAGTCTGGATATCTCTATTATCCGTGACAGGTGCAGCATGTACTTTTATCAACCTTCGCAGGGCCACGGCCTGCCGCATGACCCGCTGAACGCGATTATCGGGCCTCGTCCGATAGGCTGGATCGCCTCACAGGACGCTGAGGGCCAGCGTAATCTGGCGCCATACAGCTTTTTTAACTGCTTTAACTATCGGCCGCCGATCATTGGTTTCGCCAGCAGCGGCTGGAAAGACAGCGTGCGAAATATCGTCGAAACGAAAGAGTTCGTCTGGAACCTGGCGACGCGCCCGCTGGCCGCCGCGATGAACGAAACTTCCGCCTCAATCCCACACGATGAGGACGAATTCGTCCGCGCCGGTCTCACTGCCGCCGCCAGCCGTCTGGTCAGCGCCCCCCGGGTCGCGGAGAGCCCGGTGAACTTTGAGTGTCGTCTGTCGCAGTGTATTCAGCTCACCACCGCCGACGGCAACCCTGTCGATACGTGGCTGGTGCTCGGCGAAGTGGTCGCCGTGCATATTGATGAATCACTGCTGGACAACGGCATCTATCAAACCGCCCGGGCCCAGCCGATCCTGCGCGCCGGCGGCCCGAGCGCCTACTACAGTATTGATGACAGCCTGCGTTTTGACATGATCCGCCCGGACGCCCGCTAACGCACAACATCGGCGCGGAGAACCATACCTGCGCCGGTTGCAGCAAAAATCCTTGTTTTTACATAAAAAATCCCCTCACACGCAGCCTTGACGGGCCTACACTTAAGCTATGTCCCATGCTGTTTATGAGGATATGCTGATGAAAATTACCTCGCTGCTGTTCGCCGCTGCGCTTGTCATCTATGCCAACGCAGCCTTTTCCCTTCCGCCGCCAGATGCCCCGACGCCGGTCGGGCCGCTCCGGCCTGTCGGTACCGTCTCCGCCTCCGGTGCCAGCACCCTTGATGACCTGGTTGCCGCTCTCGCAGATAAGGCCCACCGCCAGCGGGCACTGGCCTGGCGGGTCAATGCCGCCAGCAGCGGCAACCGGCTGTACGGTTCAGCTATAATTTATCAATAACCTTTTACAGGAGGCAGATGATGGCATCAGGTTGGGCAGGCGATGGCGCCGTTCAGGATCAGATCGACAGCACCATTGACGATGCGGTGGCTCGCGCCCGCCGCGAGCTTCCGCGCGGTGAAAGCAACAAATTTTGTGATGAATGCGGAGAGCCGATTCCGGAGGCCCGTCGACAGGCCATTCCTGGGGTCAAATACTGTGTGAAGTGCCAGCAGGAGAAAGATTTACATAACAATACATTTTCAGGATATAATCGTCGCGGATCCAAGGATAGCCAGCTACGCTGACTTGCCTTTACCGTTCATGACAGCCTTTCGCATTATCTTTTCGCGCACATTTTTTAGCGGAAAAAGTCGCAATATGTGCCCTTAAACGCGTCGGTCTTCCTCGCTACGCTTCGTGACGAAAAGAATGAGAAATAATTTATTAATAATCAGTAAATTATTAATCATTCAAAAAATTCGATGAAGACTGTGAATTTCCTTCGATTTTATCTCTCGCAAAAAAGCGTGATACTTATCACATCGACGGAACATCGTCCCCTGAACAGAACAACCTGCGAGAGATTAACTATGAAAAATATTAAATATGCTGCCGCTGCCATCGCCCTGACCGCCCTTTCCTTCGGTGCCTTTGCCGCTGAGCCGGTTACCCCCGCTCAGGCTGAAAGCATGAATAAAATTGGCGTGGTGTCTGCGCAAGGCGCAACCACTTTAGATGGTCTGGAAGCAAAACTGGCTGCTAAAGCCGAAGCCGCTGGCGCAACCGGCTACAGCATCACTTCCGCCAACACCAACAACAAACTGAGCGGTACCGCGGTTATCTACAAATAATCGCTGTTCCCTCGGTAAGCCACTGAATTAACCCTGAAAAGGCCTTTAATACCCTTGCCTTGCCCGTCCGAGCCACCGGACGGGCTTTTTTTTATCCTGCAGATCCGATTACCAGCAGTCGTCGACGCGGCTGAAGCCCTGCTCCAGGGTTGTGACTTCCCCGCTGGCCAGCAGACAGCAGGCAAGCTGAATTTTCAACGAATTGGGCACCGGTTCGACACCGGCGACGCAGCGTTCAATCCAGCGCGCGGTGACCTCGGGATCTTTCGACGCCGGCAGAACCACCGCCTCCGCTGCCGTCGCAGTCTGGCGTTCGTACAGCACCCGCACACCCTGCTCATCGATCAGGCTGATCTGCGGGCAGCGCTGCGGATTGGCGTACACTTCGCCCTCGGTACCGTGCATCAGCAGCGCGCGGCCACCGGTCTCACGAAAGAAGTTCGCCACCCGCGGAACATATTCCGGATGCGACACGCTGGAGAGACGCAACGCCTCCCCTTCGCCAAACGGCGTGGCCAGCTTGGCCAGGGTATGGGCGCTGTTGCGCACGCCCATCCGCCAGCGCATCGCCAGCTGTTTCTCCAGCGGCGCACAGAAGGCGCCCACCGGGATATACACCGGCTCATGCCCCTCCAGCTGCGCCTGTGCCTGTCCGGCGTGCCGGGTGACCGGAATGTCCAGCAGGGTAAAAATGGTTTCGGTCAGCACCCGGGTGGGATCGTGACTGACGCCGTGAACCACCACCGGAAATCCCAGCTTGTGCAGGAGCATCGCCAGCAGCGGCGTCAGGTTCGCCTGCTTGCGCGCGCCGTTGTAGCTGGGGATAACGATCGGCATCGGCTTGCCGGTGGGCGGGGTCAGGCGCAGCGTATGCTGCTGCATCGCCGCGTAGAACCCTTTCATCTCCGCTTCGCCTTCGCCTTTGATACGCAGGGCGATTAATATTCCCCCCAGCTCCAGCTCCGGCACCTCGCCGTCCAGCATCCGCGCGTAGAGCGCGCGGGCGGTCTCTTCATCGAGGTCGCGGGCATGATTCTTACCGCGACCCACCTCTTTTATAATTTTGCTGTACTCCATGGCTCCCCCTGGTGCATCACGCGCCGGCGTCAGCGACGTTTGCGGCCTGTCTGTTTTGCTGTCTGTTTTGCTTTCCGTTTTACTATAACCTCCGGGACGCCCGGCTGCTCTATGGGAAAAACAGGTAACGCGTTCAGTAGACGCGCGCCATAGTTTTTGGTCAACAGGCGCTTATCGTAAATCACCACCTCTCCCCAGCAGTGATGGCTGCGGATCAGACGCCCCACCTGCTGAATAAGATTAAAGGAGGCGCTGGGCAAACTCTGTACCTCGAAAGGGTAACGATTGAGGCTTTTCAGCCATTCGCCTTCGGTGATCACCACCGGACTGTCGATGGGCGGAAAGGCGATTTTATGGATATGTACCTGGCTTAGCAGCTCGCCCTTTAAATCCAGCCCTTCGGCAAAGGACTGCAGACCCACCAGCACGCTGCGTTCGCCGCTTTCCACCCGTTTGCGATGCAGCTCCACCAGCCGATAGCGCGGCTGGTCGCCCTGCACCAGCAGCATCAGGCGCAGATCGGTCACATGCTCAAGGAAGCGGTTCATCGCCCGCCCGCTGGCAAACAGCACCAGCATCCCGAGATGTTTCTTGCTCTCTACCTGCTGGCGAAAATAGGCCGCCATCTCGGCTATATGCTGCTCTTCGTTATCCATCAACGGTTCATAGCGCATTTGAGGAATAATAATTTTCCCCTGCTCCACGTGGTTGAACGGCGAATCCAGCGCCACGAAGCGGTCACCCGCTTTCTCCTTCAGACCACTCATCTCCTGCAGGCGCGAGAAGCTGTTTAGCGAGCGCAGCGTCGCTGACGTCACGACGATATGCGGCACGCTGCGCCACAGCAGCCGTTCCAGCTGATCGCTGACGCGGATGCCGACGCAATGGAACCAGACGTGGATCTGGCCGTCGCGCACCACCCGCGTCGCCCATTTAGTCACCGGCGCACCCGAGGATTGCGCCAGCGACGCCAGGCGCCACAGCTTGCTTTGGCTTTCAAACATACCGAGCGCGCGGTTCATCTGCAGCAGCACCCGATGCAGGCGCACCACGTCATGGCTGCCGGTCTTTTCGCTGAGATCGTTCAGGAACAGCTCCGCCAGCCCGCGCAGCATCTCGGTGAGCTTCGCCAGCCGCTGGCAGATCTCCATCACCTCCTGCGGCAGTTCGCCCATCGGGAAACGATGCTCCGCTTCCTGACCGGCGGGCATGTAGAGATTGAGAATATTATTCAACGAGGCAATCAGCTCGAACAGCTCTTCGCAATGGCCGGTGAGCCGCTCCGGATTGGCCAGCGGCGGCGTGGTTTTCGGGCGGAACTGCTCCATGCAGGTGGCAACCAGCTTGCAGAACAGATCCAGCTGCAGGCGAAACCAGGGGGCGGTGATCTCGGCGCTCATCTCCAGCGCGTCGCGGGCGACGTCCGGCAGATGATGGCCTTCATCGAGGACCAGCAGCAGGTTTTTCGGCTCCGGCAGCACCGCCTCGCTTTCCATCGCCGCCATCACCAGCGCATGATTGGCTACCACCACTTCCGCCTCCTGAATTTCCCGCCGCGCCACAAAGAACGGGCACTCGCGATAGTAGTGGCAGTTACGGTTCAGGCAGCTGGCCTTATCGGTGCTCAGCCGGCTCCACAGCGCATCGTCAATGGCTTTGTCGGTGTGATCGCGCAGGCCATCCCAGCGGTAGCTGTCGAGATCCTGCTTCAGGGTCGCGCACAGCTTCTGCTCGGCCTGGTTATTCGGGGTGAGATCGTCATCGAGAAACGCCAACAGATCCTGCTGCGACGGCTCGGTGCTGGCCAGCGCCGTCAGGTTGCGCGGGCAGACGTAGCGCCCACGACCGAAGGCGGCGGTGAAGCGCAGATCGGGAATGATTTTACGCAGCAGCGGCAGGTCTTTACTGTAGATTTGATCCTGCAGAGCGACGTTGGCGGTACTGACCACCAGCGTTTTTTGCTCCTCACGGGCGATAGCGATCCCGGGGATCAGGTATGACAGCGTTTTACCGACGCCGGTCGGCGCTTCGATAGCCAGATGCCTGCCCTCTTCCCCGGCGAGCGTTTTCGCCACATCGGCGATCATCTGCCGCTGCGGAGGGCGGGGAATAAAGTCCGGGATCTGTTCCTGAAGCGCCTTATACCAGGCGGCGATTTGCGCTTTCAGCGCAGCGGTCAAAGCCATGAGAAAACCTGAATACTGTATAAACAGCCACTATTGTGCCATTTTTGCCTGCCCGGAGGTATTGCTTTCTGCTGAGAGTGGAAGCGTGCTCGACAAATAGTGTAACGGAAAGAAAAAGGCCCGCCGCCGCGTAGCGGACAGACGGGCCTGAGCCGGGCCGCGTTATCGCGGCCGGGGCACCAGCGCGTTATTCGCCAGCCGGCTTACGCGGGCGACGGCGGCGCGGCGGTTTGCCGTCCTGAGTGCGCGCTTTCGGCGCCTCGCCGTCCTGACGACGCGGGGCGCTGCTCTGGCTGCGCGGCTGTCCGCTGCGCCCCTGCCCCTGGCCGCCGCGTCCCTGACCCTGACCACGACCGCCGCCACGCTGCTGGCGACCGTTCTGGATAGGTTCGGCTTTAATGGACGGATCCGGCTCATAGCCGGCAATCGCGATGCGCGGGATCTCTTTTTTCAGCAGGCGCTCGATATCGCGCAGCAGCTTGTGCTCATCCACGCACACCAGCGACAAGGCTTCGCCGGTGGCCGCCGCGCGGCCGGTACGCCCGATACGGTGGACGTAATCTTCCGGTACGTTCGGCAGCTCGTAGTTCACCACGTGCGGCAGCTCTTCGATATCCAGACCACGGGCAGCGATATCGGTCGCCACCAGCACGCGAATGCCGCCGGATTTAAAGTCGGCCAGCGCGCGGGTACGCGCTCCCTGGCTCTTGTTGCCATGGATCGCCGCGCTGCGAATGCCGTCTTTGTTCAGCTGCTCCGCGAGGTGGTTGGCGCCATGCTTGGTACGGGTAAACACCAGCACCTGCTGCCAGTTGCCTTCGCCGATAAGCTGCGACAACAGTTCGCGCTTGCGGTTCTTATCAACGAAATGGACGTGCTGGGTGATCTGCTCGGACGCGGTGTTGCGGCGCGCCACTTCCACTTCCAGCGGGTTGTGCAGTAGTTTCTCGGCCAGGCCCTTGATCTCGTCGGAGAAGGTCGCCGAGAACAGCAGGTTCTGCCGACGCGCCGGCAGTTTGGCCAGTACGCGGCGGATGTCGTGGATAAAGCCCATATCCAGCATGCGGTCCGCTTCGTCCAGCACAAGGATTTCTACTTTATCCAGACTGACCGCGTTCTGATGTTCAAGGTCCAGCAGACGGCCCGGGGTGGCGACGAGGATATCGACGCCACCGCGCAGTTTCATCATCTGCGGGTTGATGCTCACGCCGCCGAATACCACCAGCGAGCGAATATTCAGGTATTTACTGTAATCGCGGACGTTCTCGCCCACCTGCGCCGCCAGCTCACGGGTCGGGGTCAGGATCAGCGCGCGTACCGGACGACGGCCCTTTGCGTGCGGCTCATTCTGGATCAGGCGCTGCAGCAGCGGCAGGGTAAAGCCCGCCGTCTTACCGGTGCCGGTCTGGGCGCTGGCCATCAGGTCACGGCCCTGCAGTACCGCTGGAATGGCCTGCTGCTGGATAGGGGTCGGCTCAACGTAGCCCTGCTCAGCGACAGCGCGCAGGATATCGGGATTCAGGCCAAGGGAATCAAAAGACATAACAACTCCGAACCGCCCCGGCCCGGTGAAGGGCGTAGTTTTCAGGGAGATTATTGCGATAGAGATGGCAAAAACCACAATGCCATGAAGGGGCGCAGTCTAGCAGATTTTGTGACAGGCCGCATAAAATCTGCAAAAGAATGCCGGGTTTATCTGGCGGGGGGAGCAGGCCGCTGAGCGCGCTCAGCGGCCTGGTGCGTCATTGCAGCGCGGTTAACGCAGACGATACTTAATTTTTTCGACGATCTTCGCGGTGGAGATGCCATAGCGATCGTGAAGGGTCGGCAGCGCCCCGGCTAACAGGAACGCGTCGGGCAGCCCCACGCTATCCAGCTCACAGCGCACGCCCTTACGCATCAGCAGCGCGGCCACCGTCTCCCCTAACCCGCCGACCGCGGTATGGTTCTCGGCGGTTACCACCAGACGACCCGGCTTCGACGCCTGTTCAATAATCGCTTTTTCATCCAGCGGTTTGATGGTCGGCACGTGCAGGACCGCCACGCTGATGTTATCGGCCCGCAGCTTTTCAACCGCCTCCAGCGCGCGCATGGTCATCAGCCCGGAGGAGATGATCAGCACATCGTTGCCCTCCTCCAGCAGCTTCGCTTTACCCAGTTCGAACTGATAGTCGTATTTATCCAGCACCAGCGGCACCTTACCGCGCAGCAGGCGCATATACACCGGACCAGGGTGATCGGCGATAGCCGGCACCGCCTGCTCGATCTCCAGCGCATCGCAAGGATCGACGATGACCATCCCGGGGATACCGCGCATAATCGCCAGATCTTCGGTGGCCTGATGGCTAGGGCCATAGCCGGTCGTCAGGCCCGGCAGCGCCGCGCAGATCTTCACGTTCAGATGCTCTTCGGCGATAACCTGATGGATAAAATCATAGGCGCGACGGGTCGCAAAGGCGGCATAGGTGGTGGCAAAGGGAATAAATCCCTCCTTCGCCATCCCCCCTGCCGCCGCCATCAGCAGCTGTTCGGCCATTCCCATCTGGAAAAAACGATCCGGGAAGGCCTGGGCGAAAATATGCAGGTCGGTATATTTTGACAGATCCGCGGTCATGCCGACGATTTCCGGGCGCTGCGCCGCCAGTTTTGACAACGCGACGCCGAAGGGCGCAGAGACGGTCGCCTGGCCTTCATCAGCAATCGAGGCGATCATCGCCGACGTTTTTAAACGGGGTTGACTCTGGCTCATTACAGCACTCCTTCCGGTTTGTTAGCATCCAGCACGGCGATCGCTTTTTGCCATTCGTCTGCATCGACGCGAATAAAATGGTTTTTATCGCGGGTTTCGAGGAACGGCACCCCTTTGCCCATCAGCGTGTCGCATAAAATGACCCGCGGCTGGTTGCCGGAATAACTTTTCGCGTTGTCAAAGGCGGCCATCACCGCCGCCAGATCGTTACCGTCCACGCGCTGTACGTACCAGCCGAATGCGGCCCATTTTTCATGCAGCGGCTCGAAGCCGAGGATTTTGCGTGAATCGCCGTCAGCCTGCTGTTTGTTGACGTCGACAAGATTAATCAGGTTGGTCAGGCCATAGTGAGCCGCCGACATCGCCGCCTCCCAGGTCGACCCTTCGTCCAGTTCCCCATCGGACATGGAGTTGTAGACCCAGGCCGTGCTCTGTTTCTGCCGCAGCCCGAGCGCCATACCGACGGCGATGGACAGCCCCTGCCCCAGCGAACCGCCGGACATCTCCATCCCTGGCGTGTAGGTCGCCATACCGGACATCGGCAGGCGGCTGTCGTCGGAGCCATAGGTTTCCAGCTCGGCTTCCGGGATAATGCCCGCCTCCAGCAGCGCGGCATAATAGGCGATGGCGTAATGACCGTGAGAGAGCAGGAAGCGATCGCGCCCCTCCCACTCGGGATCTTCCGGGCGATAGGTCATCGCGTGGCTGAAGGCGGTCGCCAGTACATCGGCATAGCCCAGCGCCTGGCCGATATAGCCCTGCCCCTGAACTTCCCCCATTTGCAGGGCGTAGCGACGAATACGCCACGCCGCCGCGGCGACTTTTTGTGATTCGGTGATCTTCATCTGTTTGCCTCGCTTAGTGAATTAACATGCCGCCGTTAACGTCCAGGGTGATACCGGTGGAGTAGGAAGAGAGGTCGCTGCCGAGGAACAGCGCGGCGCGCGCGATGTCTACCGCGTCGCCGAGGCGGTTCATCGGGATCCCGGCAAGAATGTTGGCCGTCATGTCGTCGGTCAGCTTGCCGGCGGTAATGTCGGTCTGAATCAGCCCCGGGGTGATGCAGTTAACGCGGACGTTATCCGGGCCCAGTTCGCGCGCCATCGCCCGCGCCAGGCCAAGCACCCCAGCTTTTGCCGCGCTGTAGTGCGGGCCGCCGAAGATACCGCCGCCGCGCTGGGCGGAAACAGAAGAGATGCAGACGATGCTGCCGGATTTTTGCGCCCGCATGGTGGGAATTACCGCCTGCGACATCAGCAGCGTGCCGCGCAGGCTGACATCGAGCACGGCGTCATAGTTGGCGCGCTTGATATCCATCAGCTTCAGCGGCTGGGTAATTCCGGCGTTATTGACCAGTACATCGACCCGACCATATTTCGCCAGGATCTGTTCAATGGCCGCCTGCACCTGCACTTCGTCGGCGACGTTGGCCGCCAGGCCAAGATGGCCTTCACCCAGCGCCGCCGCCGCGGTTTTGCTGGCTTCGCCATTGAGGTCGATAATGACCACTTTCGCGCCGTTGTCGGCGAATAATTTCGCGGTGGCGAAACCCAAACCGCGTGCGGAGGCCGCGCCAGTAATAATGGCGACTTTATCTTTTAATAACATAGTTTCACTCCATGACATTACGTCATATTAATTAACAGGATATATTTCCGTTATTGTGGTTCATCGAGGAAGAGAATCACCACCAAACCAATGGCGGCGCAGATACCAAAATAGGTAAATACAGAATTAAAACTCCCCGTTTTATCAAGTAAGAAACCGGCTGCCATCGGCGCGACAAATCCACCGAGGTTGCCGCCGCTATTAATTATGGAAGAAGCGATCGGATAGGTTTTGCTATCCGAAACGGCCATACCGTAAGCGGTAAAAGCCGGCCAGCCGATATTCAAACAAAAACCGACAAAAAATAATCCAATACAGACCGCCAGGGTGCTCGCCGGGATATTCAGCATAATTAACATCATGACCACCGTTGACACCGCAGTAAACATCATGGTGGGTTTACGTCGGCGGCCCAGGACTTTATCTGAAATCCACCCGCCGCCGATCGCGCCAATAAAGCCGCCGATGCACGGCATACTGGCTACGAAGCCCATACTCATTACATCAAAGCCACGCTCTTTGACTAAATACAGGGGGATCCAGGTTAATAATCCGTACAGCACGCTAACCATCATAAAATACGCCAGGCAGTCACCGAGAATATTTTTTGAGGTGAATAAGCCTTTCGCCGTATCAATTGGCGCCATCTTCTTTACCCGAATGATTTTATCCAGCCAGGTGAATCGATCGGCAATTAATATATTTTCGCGTACGCTATTATTATGACTTTCACGCCCGGCATTAATCTCTGCCAGTTCGCTTTGTGAAACAAATCCGCTTTCTGATGGCTTTGACTTCACCAATAAATACCAGGCTATCGCTGCCACAATCCCGGGTATCGCGAAGGAGAAAAAGACCCATCGCCAGCCCCAGGTCACCGCAATCCACACCGCCAGCGGCGGGACGATAATCGGCGCAAACATAGTGGCCGCGATATATACGCCGGTTGCTGTGGCTTTCTCCTTTGGTGGAAACCAGTTATTTATGGTGGAAGCCAGCCCCACCGGGCATGGCCCTTCGCTAAGGCCCAGTCCCAACCGCACCAGCTTCAGGCCAAACACCGAGCTTACCGTGCCCATTAGCCAGGTAAAGGCGGAGAAACCGAAAATGGACAGTGAGACCAGCCCCCGGGTACCGCGTTTGGCGATGAAAAAGCCGGCCGGGATCTGGCTTACCGCATAGCCGAGGAAAAACATACTGGCAATCGCCCCGGCTTCAAAATTGTTGATATGAAATTCATCAATGATAAACGGCAGTACCGCGCCGATATTTGTTCTGTCGGCGTAATTTATGGCATACACCAGAAAAATCATCGTCAAAACTACGAGACGATATTTTGTTTTCCTGGCGTCAGTACAGACTAGTGTATCTATACGTGACATAGGGTTTCCTCATCTTATACCTCATCCACCTCACTGCCCGTTGCCGCTTCGGATCACCGCGTTTTCACTTTCCATACAGCAGCAGGAGATAAATATCTTTTCGCTCAGCTAAACAGGTGGTTAGGTGTTTTATTATGGCGATCTCAACGCATCGCCGTTTGTGATCAGGCCTGTGAGAGGAATATAACAACCCCACAATGAAACGGTATTCAAAAAACCTCAATTATGATTGAGAAAAATTGAGTTAGTGACTTCCCGCAAATTTTTAGCGTTTACTGACAGGCGCTCTTTTAATGAGATAAATTGTTAAGCCCATCACAAATTAACGTTGTTTTTTCGCTTTTCCCTATGCTGGCTATCCTGGCTGCGCCACGCTGTTCGCTATTTTATTTTATTCGCGCCCTGCGCAGGATGCCGTCATGAGTCAACCGCTGCCCAATAAAAATTTGCCGATGCCCTCTTTACGCAATATCCAGGCGTTTATTGAAGTCGCCGATACCGGCAGTCTCAACCTGGCCGCAGAGAATCTCAACATTACCGCCTCGGCGGTCAGCCACCAGATAGCCAGCCTGGAGCACTTTCTGGGGAAAAAACTCTTCTCCCGCAGTAGCAAGGGCGTCATGTTGACCGCGGTGGGAGAAAAATATCTCAAAGAGGTTTCCGGCGCGCTGAATATGATTGGCCAGGCCACCAGCCAGGTGATCAACGATATTCATCAGGATTATTTACGTATTCACTCGGCGCCGAGTTTCGGCCTGCTGTGGCTGATGCCTCGTCTGGATAAATTCCGCCAGGCGTGGCCGACGTTAAAAATCAGCCTGACCTGCTCATATGAAAGCATCCAGTTCTCGCGGGATAATATTGATATCGATATTCGCCACGGCCTGTCACAGTGGCCGACGCTGATGGTCAGAACCATTAAAAATGAATGCGTACTGCCCTACAGCGCAGCCTCTTATTTAGCCGACCACCCTGTTCGCACCCCGGAAGATCTGCTGGCCTGCGATCTGATCCACTCCGACAGTACCTTAATTAACTGGAGCAACTGGCTGTCGTGGCACAAGGTCCGCGGCTGGCACAAAAACTTTATCTTTAACTTCGACCGGTCATACATGAGTATTGAGGCAGCCCGAATGGGGATGGGAGTGATCCTTGAAAGCAATCTGCTGGCCGGCGGCCATGTGCGCCAGGGGCAGCTGACGCCGGTATTTGCCGACGAGCGGAGTATGCCGGTCGGCGCGCACCACTTCGTTCTCCCCCACGCCAATGAACAGAAGGAGAAGGTTCAGCGCTTCTTCACCTGGGTCGCCGGGGAGCTACAGGAAGACGGTTTTCATATTTAGTCCTGGCGGGTGGACAAACCGCCAGTCGGCGCCTAAAGTTAATCAATCGATTGATTAATTTTTGCAGAACGCGATGACCACTAAAGGCGAACAGGCAAAAAGTCAGCTTATCGCAGCCGCTATCGCCCAGTTTGGCGAATACGGCCAGCATGCCACCACCCGCGATATCGCCGCCCAGGCCGGGCAGAATATCGCCGCGATCACCTATTATTTTGGCTCGAAAGACGACCTGTACCTCGCCTGCGCCCAGTGGATCGCCGATTTTATCGGGGATAATTTTCGTCCGCACGCTGAAGCGGCAGAGGCCTTGCTTGCCAGTGAGGCCCCCGATCGCCAGGCAATACGCACCTTGATCCTCAGCGCCTGCCACAACATGATCCTGCTGCTGACCCAGGATGACACGGTTAACTTAAGCAAGTTCATTTCCCGTGAGCAGCTGGCGCCGACCGCCGCGTACCATCTGATCCACCAGCAGGTGATCGCCCCCCTGCACCACTATCTCACCCGGCTGATTGCCGCCTGGACCGGCCGCGATGCCGGTGATACGCAAATGATCCTCCACACCCACGCCCTGCTGGGCGAGGTGCTGGCTTTTCGTCTCGGGCGCGAAACCATTCTGTTGCGCACCGGCTGGACGCAGTTTGACGCGCAAAAAACCGAACAAATTTTCGCAGTCATTACCTGCCATATCGATTTCATTCTGCATGGGTTATCGCAAAGGAGTTTGGGCTGATGAAAAAACCCGTCGTCGTCATTCTGTTGATTGTGATTATTCTCGCCGCGCTGGGCGGCGGCTGGTGGTGGTACCAGAACAGCCGGCAGCAGCCGCTGACCCTGTATGGCAATGTCGATATCCGCACCGTCAACATGAGCTTCCGCGTCGGCGGCAGGCTAGCCTCGCTGACCGTCGACGAAGGCGACAGCATCCGCGCCGGGCAAACCCTCGGCGAGCTTGACCGTGCCCCCTATGAAAACGCCCTGCTGCAGGCCCAGGCCAATGTCTCCACCGCCCAGGCGCAGTATGACCTGATGATGGCCGGCTACCGCTCGGAAGAGATTGCCCAGGCCGCGGCGGCGGTAAAACAGGCGCAGGCCGCTTACGACTATGCGCAAAACTTTTATCAGCGCCAGCTCGGGCTGCGCGCCAGCAGCGCCATTTCCGCCAACGATCTGGAGAACGCCCGCTCCTCACGTGACCAGGCGCAGGCAACGCTCAAATCGGCGCAGGATAAGCTGCGTCAGTACCGCGCCGGTAACCGCCCGCAGGAGATAGCGCAGGCCAAAGCCAGCCTGGAACAAGCGCAGGCGGCATTGGCCCAGGCCAAACTGGACCTGCACGACACCGTGCTCACCGCCCCTTCTGACGGCACCCTGATGACCCGCGCCGTCGAGCCCGGCACCATGCTGAACGCTGGCGGCACCGTGCTGACGCTGTCCTTAACCCATCCGGTATGGGTCCGCGCCTACGTTGACGAGAAAAACCTCGGCCAGGCGCAGCCGGGACAAGAAGTGCTGCTCTATACCGACGGCCGGCCGGACAAGCCCTATCACGGTAAAATCGGCTTTGTCTCGCCGAGCGCTGAATTCACGCCGAAGACCGTCGAGACTCCCGATCTGCGCACCGATCTGGTCTACCGTCTGCGCATTGTGGTGACCGACGCCGACGGCGCGCTGCGTCAGGGGATGCCGGTGACCGTCTCCTTTAACAACGGGAACGGACATGAGTGAGGCCGTCATCGCCTTAAACGGCCTGAGCCGCCGTTTTCCCGGTATGGACCGGCCAGCGGTAGCGCCGCTGACCTGCACGATCCGCGCCGGCTACGTCACCGGGCTGGTGGGCCCCGACGGCGCAGGGAAAACCACCCTGATGCGAATGCTGGCCGGGTTGCTCAAGCCCGATGAGGGCAGCGCCAGCGTCATCGGCTTCGACCCGCTAAAAGACGACAGCGCCCTGCACGCGGTGCTTGGCTATATGCCGCAGAAGTTCGGCCTGTATGAAGATCTGACGGTGATGGAAAACCTGACCCTGTACGCCGACCTGCGCAGCGTCACCGGCGAGGCGCGGAAGAAAATATTTGCCCGTCTGCTGGAGTTTACCGCCCTTGGGCCGTTCACCGACCGGCTGGCAGGCAAGCTTTCCGGCGGCATGAAACAAAAGCTGGGGCTCGCCTGTACCCTGGTGGGCGACCCGAAAGTACTGCTGCTTGATGAGCCTGGCGTCGGCGTCGACCCTATCTCCCGCCGCGAGCTGTGGCAGATGGTGCACGAGCTGGCCGGCGACGGCATGCTGATCCTGTGGAGTACCTCTTATCTCGATGAAGCCGAGCAGTGCCGCGATGTACTGCTGATGAACGAAGGCAAACTACTCTACCAGGGAGAGCCGACGGCGCTGACGCAAACCATGGCCGGACGCAGTTTCCTTGTCTCCAGCTCGCAGGAGAACAATCGCCGTCTGCTGCAGCGGGCGCTAAAGCTGCCGCAGGTTAGCGATGGCGTGATCCAGGGCAAGTCGGTGCGCCTGATCCTGAAAAAAGACGCCCCTATTGATGAGGTCCAGCAGCAGGCCGACATGCCGCCGCTGCAGGTGGCGGAGACGGCGCCGCGCTTTGAAGACGCGTTTATCGACCTGCTCGGCGGCGCCGGCACCGCCGAATCGCCGCTGGGAGCGATCATCCATCGCGTTGACGGCAGCAAAGACGAAACGGTGATTGAGGCGCAATCATTAACCAAAAAATTTGGTGATTTCGCCGCCACCGACCATGTCGATTTCCAGGTCAAGCGCGGCGAAATCTTCGGCCTCCTCGGTCCCAACGGCGCCGGGAAATCCACCACCTTCAAAATGATGTGCGGTCTGCTGGTGCCTACCTCCGGCAAAGCGCTGGTATTGGGGATGGATCTCAAGGTCAGCTCCGGCAAGGCGCGCCAGCATCTGGGCTATATGGCGCAAAAATTTTCGCTGTACGGCAACCTCAGCGTCGAGCAGAACCTGCGCTTTTTCTCCGGCGTCTATGGCCTGCGCGGCCGGGCGCAAAGTGAAAAAATCGCCCGGATGAGCGATGCTTTTGGCCTGAAAAGTATCGCCCGCCACGCCGCCGACGAGCTGCCGCTCGGCTATAAACAGCGGCTGGCGCTGGCCTGCTCGCTGATGCACGAGCCCGATATTCTGTTTCTCGATGAGCCCACCTCCGGCGTCGACCCGCTTACCCGCCGCGAGTTCTGGCTGCATATCAACAGCATGGTCGATAAAGGGGTGACGGTGATGGTCACCACTCATTTTATGGATGAGGCGGAATACTGCGATCGCATCGGGCTGGTCTATCACGGCAAGCTTATCGCCAGCGGTACCCCGGATGCGCTGAAGGCGCAGGCGGCGGATGACAGCCAGACGGACCCGACCATGGAACAGGCGTTTATTACTCTGATTAACCGCTGGGATAAGGAGAATGACCATGAGCAGTAACCTCCTCTCCTGGCGACGGGTCCGCGCCCTGTGTATCAAAGAGACCCGGCAAATCGTCCGCGATCCCAGCAGCTGGCTGATCGCAGTGGTGATCCCGCTATTGCTGCTGTTTATCTTCGGTTATGGCATCAACCTCGACTCCAGCAAACTGCGGGTCGGCGTATTGCTGGAGCAGCAGAGCGAAGAGGCGCTGGATTTCGTCCATACCATGACCGGCTCGCCCTATATTGACGCCACCGTCAGCGACAGCCGCAGGCAGCTGGTTGAGATGATGCAGGCCGGGCGCATTCGCGCCATGGTGGTCATTCCCGTCGATTTCGACCGCCAGATGGCCCGCGCCGGCGCCAGTGCGCCGATTCAGTTGATTACCGACGGCAGCGAGCCCAATACCGCGAACTTCGCCCAGGGCTATGTGGAAGGTATCTGGCAGATCTGGCAGCAGCAGCGGGCGGAAGACCGCGGTGAAACCTTTGAACCGCTGATCGACGTGCAGATGCGCTACTGGTTTAATCCGGCCGCCATCAGCCAGTACTTTATTATCCCCGGCGCGGTGACCATCATTATGACCGTGGTCGGCGCCATACTAACCTCGCTGGTGGTGGCCCGCGAGTGGGAACGCGGCACTATGGAAGCGCTGCTGTCGACGGAAATCACCCGCGCCGAGCTGCTGCTGTGCAAGCTCATCCCCTACTATTTCCTCGGCATGCTGGCGATGCTGCTCTGTATGCTGGTATCGGTATTTATTCTCGGCGTGCCCTATCGCGGCTCGCTGCTGATCCTGTTTGTCATCACCAGCTTGTTTTTGCTCAGCACCCTGGGCATGGGGCTGCTGATTTCAACGATAACCCGCAACCAGTTTAACGCCGCCCAGGTTGCGCTGAACGCCGCCTTTTTACCGTCGATTATGCTGTCCGGGTTTATTTTCCAGATAGACAGTATGCCGGCGGTGATCCGCGCGGTGACCTACGTGATCCCGGCGCGCTATTTCGTCAGCACCCTGCAAAGCCTGTTTCTGGCGGGTAATATTCCGGTGGTGCTGCTGGTGAACGTGCTGTTTTTGATTGCGTCGGCGGTGATGTTTATCGGTCTGACATGGTTGAAAACCAAGCGGCGTCTGGATTAGGTTTTGCCCGGTGGCGCTGCGCTGACCGGGCCTGCGGTAGGTTTCGGTCGCCCGGGTCCGACATGAGGAAGGTTCTATGTTTCACCGTTTATGGACATTAATCCGCAAAGAGCTGCAGTCGCTGCTGCGCGAACCGCAGACGCGGGCGATTTTAATCATGCCGGTACTGATTCAGGTGCTGCTGTTTCCCTTTGCCGCGACGCTGGAGGTGACCAACGCCACCATCGCCATCTACAACGAAGACAGCGGCCGCCACGCGGTAGAGCTGACCCAACGCTTCGCCCGCGCCAAAGCTTTTACCCATGTCCTGTTGCTGAAAAGCCCTCAGGCGATCCAGCCGACCATCGACGAGCAAAAAGCCCTGCTGGTGGTGCGCTTTCCGGCCGATTTTTCGCGCAACCTCGACAACTATCAAACCGCCCCGCTGCAGCTGCTGCTCGACGGGCGCAACTCTAACAGCGCGCAAATCGCCGCCAACTACCTGCAGCAGATCGTGAAAGACTATCAGCAGGAACTGCTCGAGGGGAAAGCGAAGCCGAATAACAGCGAACTGGTGGTACGCAACTGGTATAACCCGAATCTCGACTATAAATGGTTCGTGGTGCCATCGCTTATCGCCATGATCACCACCATCGGGGTGATGATCGTCACCTCGCTGTCGGTGGCCCGTGAGCGCGAACAGGGAACCCTCGACCAGCTGCTGGTCTCTCCCCTTGCCACCTGGCAAATCTTCGTCGGTAAAGCGGTGCCAGCGCTGATTGTCGCCACCCTGCAGGCGACTATCGTGCTGGCGATCGGGATCTGGGCCTATCAGATCCCGTTTGCCGGCTCGCTGCTGCTGTTTTACTTCACAATGGTAATTTATGGCTTATCGCTGGTGGGCTTTGGCTTATTGATTTCGTCGCTGTGCGCCACGCAGCAGCAGGCGTTTATCGGCGTGTTCGTCTTTATGATGCCGGCGATCCTGCTCTCCGGCTACGTCTCGCCGGTAGAAAACATGCCGCAGTGGCTGCAGGATGTCACCTGGATCAACCCGATCCGCCACTTTACCGATATCACCAAGCAAATTTATCTGAAGGATGCGAGTCTGAAGATAGTGTGGGGAAGTTTGTGGCCGCTACTGGTCATAGCGGCCACCACCGGCTCAGCGGCGTATGCGATGTTCCGAAGAAAGATTGCCTAGTTTTTTATCTTTCGCCAGCAGCGAGACCACCGCCGGGCCTGCCAGTATCACCAGCCCGGCGAGGGCCAGCAGCAGGTTATTGTGCAGCACGCGCGACAGCAGCCACAGCGCTATCATGGCGGCGCCAAAGTACCAGGTCGTGGTGAGCTCCTCAAGGAAGTCTCCCACGTCGCGCCAGCGCGCCTCATGGTGACGCTGCAAAAACAGCATCGCCAGCAGCGTGACGCTATAGAGGACGCACAGTCCCAATCCGACGCGCACCAGCGCGCCGCTCATCCAACCCATCACCAGTACTGCCACGACCAGTAGATGCAACATAATCTGCCAGCAACTAAGACCTGTTGCGACGCGTACACGTTGTTGCCACTTCATGGCTTCTCTCCTGAAGGATTTTTCTCTGTTACTCAGAGTACCGCACTTTACGGAAAATTCCGTATCACCGCATCTTTTTGTGACGTCTACTACACTATTTTATTCAGGAAAGTGACATTTACTGGAGAATTATGGCTGAGCCAACGTCGGGATTTTCGTTGAACGTGCTGACAATTAACACCCATAAAGGCTTTACGGCGTTTAATCGGCGTTTTATCTTGCCCGAACTACGCGACGCCGTGCGCAGCGTCAGCGCTGACATTGTTTGCCTGCAGGAAGTGATGGGCGCTCACGAAGTTCACCCGCTGCACATCGAGAACTGGCCAGATACCACCCATTATGAATTTCTCGCCGACACCATGTGGAGCGATTACGCCTACGGGCGCAACGCGGTCTATCCGGAAGGCCACCACGGCAATGCCGTACTGTCGCGCTTTCCCATTGAATACTATGAAAATCGCGATATCTCGGTCGGCAACGGTGAGAAACGCGGTCTGCTGTACTGCCGCATCGTGCCGCCAGAAAGCGGCGTGACGATCCATGTTATCTGCGTTCATCTGGGCTTACGCGCCGACCAACGGCAGGCGCAGTTGACCATGCTGGCGGAGTGGGTCAATACCCTGCCCGCCGGTGAGCCGGTGGTGGTGGCCGGGGATTTTAACGACTGGCGTCAGCAGGCGAATCAGCTGTTAAAAGCGCAAGCCGGGCTGGAAGAGATCTTTACCCGCGCCCGCGGGCGACCAGCGCGCACATTCCCGGTCAGTTTTCCGCTGCTGCGCCTTGACCGCATTTACGTCAAGAACGCCCATGCCAGCCAACCGAAGGCGCTGGCGCTCAAACAATGGCGGCATCTGTCCGATCATGCCCCCCTTAGCGTGGAGATACATTTGTGAAATGTCGTTGGCAGGAAGGCAACCGCATTACGCTACTGGAGAACGGCGACCAGTACTATCCGGCGCTGTTTGCAGCCATCGGCCGCGCCAGTCGTCGGGTGATCCTCGAATCCTTTATCTGGTTTGAAGATGAGGTCGGTCGGCGGCTACACGCGGTCCTGCTGAAGGCCGCCCGCCGCGGCATCCAGGTGGAGGTTTTGCTCGACGGCTACGGCTCACCGGATCTCAGCGATGAGTTTGTCGGCGAACTCACTGCCGCCGGGGTAATTTTTCGCTACTACGATCCGGGTCCTAAGCTGCTGGGGATGCGCACCAATCTGTTCCGCCGTATGCACCGTAAAATCGTGGTGATCGACGACACCACCGCCTTTGTCGGCGGCATTAACTACTCCGCCGAGCATATGAGCGACTACGGCCCCGAGTCAAAGCAGGATTACGCGGTGCAGGTCGAGGGACCGGTGGTGCTCGACATCCTGCAGTTCGAACTGGAAAATCTGCCCACTAGTGAACACACCCGCCGCTGGTGGCGCCGCCGCCGTCACCAGCCGGAGATCAACCAGACGCCCGGCGAGGCGCAGGCGCTGTTTGTCTGGCGCGACAATCAGGATCACCGGGACGATATTGAACGCCACTATCTGAAGATGCTGACCAGCGCCCGCCGGGAGGTGATCATTGCCAATGCTTATTTCTTTCCTGGCTATCGCCTGCTGCATGCGATGCGCAATGCCGCGCGGCGCGGCGTGCGGGTCAAGCTGATCGTCCAGGGCGAGCCGGATATTCCGATTGTGAAGTTTGGCGCCCACCTGCTCTATCACTACCTCGTTAAGGGCGGAGTGCAGATCTACGAGTATCGCCGCCGTCCACTGCATGGCAAGGTCGCCCTCGCAGACGATCACTGGGCCACCGTCGGGTCGAGCAACCTGGATCCATTGAGCCTGTCACTGAATCTGGAAGCCAATCTGATCATCCACGATCGGGTGTTTAACCAGACGCTGCGCGATAACCTCAACGGGCTTATCGCCAGGGATTGCCAGCGCATCGATAAATCCATGCTGCCGAAACGCAGCTGGTGGCGGCTGGGCGTCAGCGTGATGGCCTTCCACTTTCTGCGCCACTTCCCGGCGTGGGTCGGCTGGCTGCCGGCCCATACCCCGCGCCTGGCGAGGGTTAGCCCGCCGGTGCAACCGGAAATTGAAACCCAGGATCGCGTCGAATCACAAACCAGGGATAATCCGCTATGAGCAAATCGCATCCCCGCTGGCGGTTGGCGAAAAGAGTATTGACCGGGCTCTTTTTTATCGCCGTCATCGTCCTGCTGGTGATTTACGCGCAGAAAGTCGACTGGCAGGACGTGTGGAAGGTGATCCGCGGCTACGACCGGCTGGCGCTGGGCAGCGCCATTGCGCTGGTTATCGTCAGCTATCTGATCTATGGCTGCTACGATCTGCTTGGCCGCGCCTATTGCGGGCACAAGCTGGCGAAACGCCAGGTGATGCTGGTGTCGTTTATCTGTTATGCCTTTAACCTGACGCTCAGCACCTGGGTCGGCGGGATCGGTATGCGCTACCGGCTGTACTCGCGGCTGGGGCTGAACGGCAGCACCATTACGCGTATTTTTTCCTTAAGCATTACCACCAACTGGCTGGGCTATATCCTGCTCGGTGGCGTGATATTCACGGCGGATCTGGTGAAGCTGCCGCCGCACTGGTACATCAGCCAAACCACTCTGCGCATTATCGGTGGGGTGATGTTGGTTCTCACGCTTTGCTATCTGTTCGGCTGCGCGTTCGCCAAACGCCGTCACCTGACGATTAAAGGCCAGCGGCTGGTGCTGCCCTCCTGGCGCTTCGCGCTGCTGCAGATGGGACTCTCTGCGGCAAACTGGATGGCGATGGGGGCGATAATCTGGCTGCTGTTGGGCAGCGAGATTAACTATTTTCTGGTATTAGGGGTGCTGCTGGTCAGCAGTATCGCCGGGGTGATTATCCACATTCCGGCCGGGATCGGCGTGCTGGAGGCGGTATTTATCGCCATGCTCTCCGGGGAAGAGATTACGAAGGGCGCGATCATTGCCGCTCTGCTCGCCTGGCGCGCACTCTATTATTTCCTGCCGCTGCTGCTGGCGACGGTGGCTTATCTGCTGCTGGAGAGCCGGGCGAAAAAGCTGCGGCAGAAGAACGAACGCAAGCTGGCCCGCGAGTAAAACGACCAGGTCACGCTGCGCTTGCACGGCCTAAACGCCAGCCGGATGATTCCCTCTCCCTCCGGGAGAGGGCCAGGATGAGGGAAAGCACTGCAGTGTGGTTGTTTATGTTATCAGTGGCTTCAGCGTAGTTTGCGCTCCCGGTTAGTCTTCTGCGTTATATCTCTTACGGCGCAGGGAGCGCACAGGGGGCGGCCAGTCGCCGCCGCCCCCTGTACCCCCGGGCTCCGGCCAGCACCGGCAGTTTCAGCAAGAAAGGTGAATAAATTAACGGCAGACCGCACAAACCGTAGGCCGGGCAAGGCGCCAGCCGCCGCCCGGCAACATCACGGGTACCGTGCCTGAAATCTCGCCCGGCGGCGCTGCGCTTGCACGGGCCTAAACGCCAGCCGGATGATTCCTTCTCCCTCCGGGAGAGGGACAGGGTGAGGGAAAGCACTGCAGTGTGGTTATTTATGTTATCTGTGGCTTCAGCGTAGTTTGCGCTCCCGGTTAGTCTTCTGCGTTATGTCTCTTACGGCGCAGGGAGCGCACAGGGGGCGGCCAGTCGCCGCCGCCCCCTGTACCCCCGGGCTCCGGCCAGCAACATCGCCGCTACGCGGTCCCTTCGACTTATCCCTGCAGGCTTCGGGTCGGGCCGAGGCAGCGTCCGTGCAAAACACGGCCCTCAGCCCGCATCCATGCGGGCTGCCCCGGCCTTCCGGGAACGTCTCAGCGATGTTGAGGCCGTCAGCACCGGCAGTTTCAGCAAGAAAGGTGAATAAATTAACGGCAGGCCGCACGAACCGTAGGCCGGGCAAGGCGCCAGCCGCCGCCCGGCAACATCACGGGTACCGTGCCTGATATCTCGCCCGGCGTTGCTGCGCTTGCCGGGCGTCAGGAGATGTAACCCTTTAATAAAAAGGGTTAGCGGCGGTTGCCCATAATACGCAGCAGCATCAGGAACAGGTTAATGAAGTCCAGATACAGCGTTAAGGCGCCGAGAATCGAATATTTACGCAGTGTGGCGCTATCGCGGGTATCAATCTGCTCGCCGATGTTTTTCAGCTTCTGGGTGTCATACGCCGTCAGACCGACGAACACCAGCACCCCAATGTAGGTCACCGCCCACATCAGCGCTTCGCTCTTCAGCCACAGGTTCACCAACGACGCCAGCACGATACCAATCAGCCCCATAAACAGCATGCTGCCGAAGCCGCTCAGATCGCGCTTAGTGGTGTAACCATACAGGCTCATCGCCCCGAACATCCCGCCGGTGACCACAAAAGTGCTGGCGATCGATGAGTAGGTATAGGCGATAAAAATGCTCGACAGCGTCAGCCCTGTCAGCGCCGAGTAGAGCATAAACAGCGTGGTGGCCATCCCGGCACTCAGCCGCTGCACCATCCCCGACAGCACAAACACCAGCGCGAGCTGAGCAATAATCAGCCCGAAGAAAGTGATTTTGCTCGAAAAGACGAACATCATCACCGCCGGGGTGTTGGCCGCAAACCACGCGATAAACGCCGTCAGCAGCAGGCCGACCGTCATCCAGCCGTACACCTGCGCCATGTAAGTCTGCAGGCCGGTACGGCCCTGCACTATTGAATCGGAACGCGGATATCTGTCCATGACTCTCTCCTGATTAACCAAGTTTCACCCTGTAAGCGTATCACACTACCAGCGCTCTGCCGCCTGACGATCGCTGTCGCGAGCGTCGACCCAGCGTTCGCCTTCCGGCGTCGCCTCGCGCTTCCAGAACGGCGCGCGGGTTTTCAGGTAATCCATAATAAACTCGCCGGCGGCGAAGGCGCTGCCGCGGTGGGCGCTGGTGACGCCGACAAACACAATTTCTTCCCCCGGCCACATTTCGCCAATGCGGTGGATAACCGTCACCCGGCCCAGCGGCCAGCGCTCGCGCGCCAGCTCGACAATTTCCGCCAGTGATTTCTCGGTCATCCCCGGATAGTGTTCGAGGGTTAAGGCTTTCACGCTGTCGCCGAGGTTGTGATTGCGTACTTTACCGGTGAAGGTGACCACCGCGCCGTCTTCATCGCGTTCGGCCAGCCAGGGATATTCCTCGCCGACGCTAAAGCGCGCCGGGCTGACCACGATACGGGTTTGCGTCATCTTAGCCTCCCGTTACCGGTGGAAAGAACGCCACTTCGTCGCCGCTGGCGACCGGATGGTCAAACGCGGTCAGCGTCTGGTTGACTGCCGCCAGCAGCTTGCCCTCTTCCAGGGCCAGCGCCCAACGGTCGCCGCGAGCGGCAAGCTGCTGACGCACGGCTTCGACGGTCGCCAGGTCGCTGGCGTCGAGAGTCAACGCATCGGTACCCACCAGCTCGCGCACCTGGGCAAAAAACAGAACCTTAATCATGGCGTTCACCCGCCTTAAAATCCCCGGACTTGCCGCCGCTTTTCTCCAGCAGGCGCACCGGGCCAATCACCATATCTTTCTGTACCGCTTTGCACATATCGTAAATGGTCAGCGCGGCAACCGAGGCAGCGGTCAATGCTTCCATTTCGACGCCGGTTTTCCCGGTGAGCCGGCAGAGCGACTCGATGCGCACCCGGTTATGTTCCGGCTGCGCCTGCAAATTGACTTCCACTTTGCTGAGCATCAGCGGATGGCACAGCGGGATCAGATCCCAGGTGCGTTTGGCCGCCTGGATCCCGGCGATACGCGCGGTGGCGAACACATCGCCTTTGTGGTGACTGCCGTCGATAATCATCGCCAGCGTCGCCGCCTGCATTTCGACGAATGCCTCGGCGCGCGCTTCGCGCACCGTTTCTGCTTTGCCGGAGACATCCACCATATGGGCTTCGCCCGCGGCGTTAATATGGGTCAGTTGTGACATAAATTATTTCTTCAGGTGGGGAAGGAAGTTACACGGACGGGTGCGGGCATCCAGCTGCGGGGCAATGATGTTGTCCCACGCCGTGCGGCAGGCTTTGGTCGAACCCGGCATGGCGAAAATCAGCGTGCGGTTAGCAACGCCGGCCACGGCCCGGGACTGCAGGGTCGAGGTGCCGATCTCTTCGAACGACAGCATGCGGAACACTTCACCAAAGCCTTCGACCTCACGGTCAAACAGCGGCAGCAGCGCTTCCGGCGCCTGATCGCCATCGGTAAAACCGGTCCCGCCGGTGATCAGTACCACCTGCACGTCGTCGCTGGCGATCCACGCCGATACCTGGGCGCGGATGGCGTAGCGGTTCTCTTTCACGATCGCCTTATCGACGACATGGTGCCCCGCCTCCTGCGCCGCCTCGCGCAGCCAGTGGCCGGAGGTGTCGTCCTCTTCGCCGCGGCGGCTGGAAACGGTTAGAACAGCAATACGGGTCGGGATAAACTCAGCGCTAGCCTGGCTCATCTGAATACTCCTTTCGAAAACGATTAACCGCCAATATAGGACAGGTTCTGCGTAATACCGGTGTTGCCCTGATGCAGGAAATGGGTCTGCTTTTTATGGGTCAAGGCTTCGGCGATCCGCGCCTCCAGCTCGGCCTGCTGCCGGTCGTCGGCCATCAGATCGCGCAGATCGACGCCGCCATCGCCAAACAGACACAGATGCAGTTTGCCAACGGATGAGACGCGCAGACGGTTGCAGGTGGCGCAGAAGTCTTTTTCATACGGCATGATGAGGCCGATTTCACCGGCGTAATCAGGATGACAGAAGACCTGCGCCGGGCCATCGCTGCGCTGGCGGATCTGATGGATCCAGCCGCGACGCAGCAGTTCGTCGCGCAGCACTATGCCGGAGAGATGATGACGGCGGAACAGGTCGCTGCCCTCGCCGGTCTCCATCAGCTCAATAAAACGCAGTTGAATACGGCGCGGCTGGATCCACGCGAGAAAGGTATCGAGCTGGTGGTGGTTAACATCGCGCATCAGCACGGTGTTGACCTTCACCTTGTCAAAGCCAGCGGCGAAAGCGGCGTCAATCCCGTCCATCACCTGGCGGAACTTGTCCTGGCCGGTGATGGCGTGGAACTGACGGGCGTCGAGGCTATCAACGCTGACGTTAATCGCCGTCAGCCCGGCATCGCGCCAGCGTTCGACGTCGCGCGCCAGACGGTAACCGTTAGTGGTGACCGCAATCTGACGGATCGCGCTGTTTTCACGCACTGCGGCAATGATCTCAGTGAAGTCGCGGCGCAGGGAGGGTTCCCCACCGGTCAGGCGAACTTTTTCAGTGCCCAGCGCGGAGAAAGCGCGCGTGACCCGGCGCACTTCGTCTACGCTGAGAAAGCCGTTGTTATTGACGGCGCCGGGCTTGTAGCCATCCGGCAGGCAGTAGGTGCAACGGAAATTGCACACATCGGTAATCGACAGACGCAGGTAAAAAAACTTACGCGCGAATGCATCGGTAAGCTGTGAGGCCATATACACCTTTCCAAATACGGGAGGCGCGGTCATTTCTTCCCACGCCCTGGCGACACCCGGAGGGGTCGCGGCCAAACCGCCATATCTTTTGACACAGGCGAAGAGGCTAGAGTGTTAACAGGTTATGCCGATAGTAGCGCGTTACGGACGGTTTCGCCATTTGCGATTTCGCTATATAAGCTTGTATATATCGCTAACTTCGTGCATTTTCGCTACAGAATAGCCATAAATCATTTTTTTGCCTTGATATCGGTCAGTTTGTCAGGCTCCTCCCATCGTCTTTTAGGGGTAGATCGGGTAGTGTGTGGCCGTTTATGTGAAATAAGGAATTTCTATGCGCAATCGTACATTCGCTGACCTCGATCGGGTGGTCGCGCTCGGCGGCGGGCATGGTCTGGGCCGGGTGATGTCTTCCCTCTCCTCGCTCGGCTCGCGGCTGACGGGCATTGTGACCACCACCGACAACGGGGGTTCTACCGGGCGGATCCGCCGCTCGGAAGGCGGCATTGCCTGGGGCGATATGCGCAACTGCATCAATCAGTTAATCGCCGAGCCGAGCGTGGCGTCGGCGATGTTTGAGTATCGTTTTAGCGGTAATGGCGAACTTTCCGGGCATAACCTCGGAAACCTGATGTTAAAGGCCCTCGATCACCTCAGCGTGCGGCCTTTAGAAGCTATCAATTTGATCAGGAACCTGCTGAAAGTCGACGCGTTTCTTATCCCGATGTCGGAACAACCGGTGGATTTGATGGCGCTCGATCATGAAGGCCATGAAGTTTACGGCGAAGTGAATATCGATCAGCTCGACAACGTACCCCAGGAGCTGATGCTCACCCCGCCGGTGCCGGCCACCCGTGAGGCAGTGGAAGCTATCGCCGAAGCCGATCTGATCCTCATCGGCCCGGGAAGCTTTTACACCAGTCTGCTGCCGATCCTGTTGCTCGACGAAATGGCTCAGGCGCTGCGCCGAACCCCAGCGCCGATGGTGTTCATCGATAATCTCGGCAAAGAGCACAGCCCGGCCGCCAGACTGTCGCTGGCGGAACGCGTTGCGATTATGGAGCGCTACGTGGGTAAGCGGGTGGTGGATGCGGTCATCGCCGGCCCGAAGGCCGATATCCGCGGCATCGACGACCGGCTGGTGATTCAGACGCCGCTGGAGGCCAGCGATGTGCCCTATCGCCATGATCGGGCGCTGCTGCGCGGGGCGCTGGAAAAAGCGATCCAGCTGCCGGGCTGACGCTGCGCGCCGGAGGGACTGCTTTCGGCGCACCTTAAAATCTTAAGGTTGTCTTAAAATACGGCTGGCACTATACCCTTATCTTTTTCTGTGGGTAGGTATTATGTCGTTATTACCTCTGCGTCGGCCAGTTCTCAGCCGCACGGCTTATTTGATTCTCTTTGCTTGCTATATCGGTATCTTTCTCAACCTGGCCTTTTATCGCCAGGTTTTCCCGCTACTGCCGGTAAACAGCCTGCATAACTGGCTGGTATTCCTCAGTATGCCGATCGTGGCCATTAGCGTGATGAATATCATCACCACCCTCGCCTCGTTCCTGAAGCTCGATCGGGTGGTCATCAGCCTGTTTATTCTGCTCAGCGCGTCGGCGCAGTACTTTATCTGGTCCTTCGGCGTGGTGATTGACCGTTCGATGATCGCCAATATCTTCGATACCACCCCGGCGGAAAGCTTTGCTCTGCTGTCGACGAAAATGGTCATCGTGCTGGGACTTTCCGGACTGTTGATGGTTCTGGTCGCCTGGTGGATTAAAGTTCGTAAGCCCGCCTCTTTCTGGCGCGGCGCGGCGATGCGCCTGCTCAATATCGCCGTTTCGACGCTGCTGATTATTCTGGTGGCCGCGCTGTTCTATAAAGATTACGCCTCGGTGTTCCGTAACAACAAAGAGCTGGTGAAATCCCTGAGCCCTTCCAACAGCATTGTGGCGGTCAACTCCTGGTATGCTCACCACCGGATGGATAACCTGCCGCTGGTGAAGATTGGCGAAGATGCCAAACAGAAACCGGTGATGCATAACGGTCCCCGCAAGAACCTGACGATTGTCGTGCTGGGCGAAACCTCGCGCGCCGGGAATTTCTCGCTGGGCGGCTACGGGCGGCAGACTAACCCACGCCTGCAACAGGACGACGTGGTGTACTTCCCGAAAACCACCTCCTGCGGCACGGCAACCGCGGTTTCCGTCCCCTGTATGTTCTCCAATATGCCGCGCGCGCATTACGATGAAGAACTGGCGCACCATCAGGAAGGCGTCCTGGATATTCTGCAACGCGCTGGTGTTCAGGTGCTGTGGAACGATAATGACGGCGGCTGCAAAGGGGCTTGCGATCGGGTGCCGCACCAGAACGTGACTGACCTGAAGCTGACCGGCCAGTGCATCGATGGCGAATGCTACGACGAGGTGCTGTTCCATAATCTGGATAGCTACATCGACAACCTGCAACAGGACGGCATTATCGTACTGCATACCATCGGCAGCCACGGCCCGACCTATTACAACCGCTACCCGGCTGAATTCAAAAAATTCACCCCGACCTGCGATACCAATGAAATCCAAAGTTGTACGCAACAACAGTTGACCAATACCTACGACAACACCATTTTATATGTCGATTATGTCGTTGATAAAGCCATAAAATTACTACAATCCAAACAGGATAAATTTACCACTAGCCTGGTTTATTTGTCCGACCACGGCGAATCGCTGGGTGAAGATGGCGTCTATTTACATGGTCTGCCGTACTCCATCGCGCCGGATACGCAAAAACACGTGCCCATGCTGCTGTGGCTGTCGCCGGATTACCAGCAACGCTATGGTGTTTCCAGCCAGTGTTTGCAACAACAGGCTAAGACGAAGGATTATTCCCAAGATAATCTGTTCTCCACCCTGCTCGGCCTGCTCGGCGTCAGCACCCACGAGTACCAGGCAGCAGATGATATTTTAACGCCATGTAGAGAGGCTGGTTGATGAAAATCTTAGTCATTGAAGACGATGCGCTGCTGTTGCAGGGATTGATCCTGGCGATGCAAAGTGAAGGATATGTGTGCGACGGCGTCTCCACAGCGCACGAAGCGGCGCTATCGCTGGCCAGCAATCATTACAGCCTGATCGTACTCGACCTCGGCCTGCCAGATGAAGACGGCCTGCATTTTCTCACCCGTATGCGGCGAGAGAAAATGACCCAGCCGGTGCTGATCCTCACCGCCCGCGATACGCTTGAGGATCGCATTAGCGGTCTCGATACCGGCGCGGATGACTATCTGGTGAAACCCTTTGCCCTGGAAGAGCTGAATGCGCGCATTCGCGCCCTGCTCCGCCGGCATAACAATCAAGGCGATAACGAAATCAGCGTTGGCAATCTGCGCCTCAATGTCACCCGCCGGCTGGTATGGTTGGGTGAGACGGCGCTGGAATTGACACCGAAAGAATATGCCCTGCTGTCGCGACTGATGATGAAGGCCGGTAGCCCGGTCCATCGCGAGATCCTCTATAACGATATCTACAGCTGGGACAACGAGCCGGCGACCAATACCCTGGAAGTGCACATTCATAACCTGCGCGATAAGATTGGTAAATCGCGGATCCGCACCGTCAGGGGCTTTGGCTATATGCTGGTTAACAGCATCGACACGGAATAGACCATGGCTCTTTTTGCAACCGAAACCTGGACCATGCGCCACCGACTGCTGCTGACCATTGGCACCATTCTGGTGGTCTGCCAGCTGATCAGCGTCTTCTGGCTATGGCATGAGAGTAAAGAGCAGATCCAGCTGCTGGTGGCCAGCGCCATCGAAGGCCACAACAACCAGAAACATGTGGAGCATGAGGTTCGGGAAGCGGTCGCCAGCCTGCTGGTGCCGAGCCTGCTGATCGTTGGCCTGGCGCTGTATATCAGCATGCTGGCGGTGCGCAAGATCACCCGCCCGCTCTCACGACTGCAAAGCGAGCTGGAGAGCCGCACGCCGGACAACCTCACCCCTATTGTGCTCAGCGAATCAGTGCCCGAAGTCACGGCGGTGACTACCGCCCTGAATCAGCTGGTTTCCCGCCTTAATCTGACCCTCGACCGCGAGCGGCTGTTTACCGCCGACGTGGCGCATGAGCTGCGTACCCCGCTGGCCGGCCTGCGGCTGCACCTTGAGCTGCTGGCGAAAGTGCACGGCATGGGCGTCGACCCGCTGATCCAGCGCCTCGACCAGATGACCAACAGCATTTCCCAGCTGCTGCAGCTGGCGCGTGTCGGACAGTCCTTCTCCGCCGGCAGCTATCAGCAGGTGCTGTTGCTGGATGACGTGGTGAAACCGTTACAGGAAGAGCTGGAAACCATGCTGGCGCAGCGTCAGCAGCGGCTGCTGCTGACGGATGCCGAAAATGAGGCCGTCGTCTCGGGCGACGCGACGCTAATCCGCGTCATTTTGCGCAATCTGGTGGAGAATGCTCACCGCTACAGTCCGGAAGGGTCGACGATCCGTGTGTCGGTGAAAGCGGGCCTGATGCCGGTGTTGTCCGTGGAAGATGAAGGACCGGGGATTGATGAGGCGAAAAGCGGCGAACTGAGTAAAGCCTTTGTGCGCATGGACAGTCGCTACGGCGGCATAGGCCTCGGACTGAGCATCGTCACGCGCATCGCTCAACTGCATGACGCCCAGTTCTTTTTGCATAACCGCCAGCCGGGGCCAGGGGTCCGCGCGTGGGTATTATTCCCGCAGCGTGCGCGTCAGAACGTCAACACCCACTGATGGAAAAAGGCAACAATAATGACCAGGGCGGTGGCGACCGCCAGATATTCACGGAAGTTGATTTTTTGCATGGGCACTATCCTCATCAGGTTGAGGATAGTGTCGCCTGGCGAGATTAAGCGAACATTAAGAAGGCCGCAACGCGGCCTTTTTTTCTTCTCTGCTACTGTGACTGCAAGACGGCGGGTATTGCGCGCCGGCTTTCAGCGTTGCGCCTCTGCGCACATTACGGCCTGCCGTCAGGAAGCGGCGATAAATAGCTCACGCAGCTGATGCAGCTGGTCGCGAATTTGCGCCGCCTCTTCAAACTCGAGGTTCTGGGCGTGCTGCATCATCTGTCCTTCCAGCTCATGAATTTTCTGCTGCAGCGCTTTTGGCGTCATATCCACCCCACTGAGCCCGGCAGGTTCGGCAGTCTTCGCTTTTCCGCGCCCTTTGGCTTTGGTTTTCGCCAGGCCCTGACCCAGCTGCAGGATATCCACCACTTTCTTGTTGAGCCCCTGCGGCACGATGCCGTGCTCTTCGTTATAGCGCTGCTGTTTCTCCCGTCGGCGCTCGGTCTCGCCAATGGCTTTGGCCATCGAGGGGGTGATCTTATCGCCATACAGGATAGCTTTGCCGTTGATATTTCGCGCGGCGCGGCCGATGGTCTGGATCAGCGAGCGTTCGGAGCGCAGGAAGCCCTCTTTGTCGGCATCCAGGATCGCTACCAGCGACACCTCCGGCATATCCAGCCCCTCACGCAGCAGGTTGATCCCTACCAGCACGTCAAACTCGCCCAGGCGCAGGTCGCGGATAATCTCCATACGTTCGACGGTGTCGATATCCGAGTGCAGATAGCGCACGCGCTCACCGTGTTCCTCAAGGTACTCGGTTAAGTCTTCCGCCATCCGCTTGGTAAGGGTAGTGACCAGCACGCGCTCGTTGATGGCCGTACGCAGGCGGATCTCCGACAGCAGATCGTCGACCTGAGTCGCCACCGGCCGCACTTCGATCAGCGGGTCAAGCAGACCGGTAGGCCGCACCACCTGATCCACCACCTCGCCGCCGGATTTATCCAGCTCGTAGGCCCCCGGGGTCGCCGAGACGTAGATGGTTTGCGGCGCCAGCGCTTCGAATTCTTCAAACTTCATCGGCCGGTTGTCCAGCGCCGACGGCAGGCGGAAGCCGTACTCCACCAGCGTCTCTTTACGCGCGCGGTCGCCGCGGTACATGCCGCCAATTTGCGGCACCGTGACGTGGGATTCGTCAATCACCAGCAGGCCGTCTGCCGGCAGATAGTCAAACAGGGTGGGCGGCGGCTCGCCGGGCCCGCGACCGGAGAGGTAGCGCGAGTAGTTTTCAATGCCCGAGCAGTAGCCCAGCTCGTTCATCATTTCGAGGTCAAACTGGGTACGCTGGGTTAAGCGCTGCTCTTCCAGCAGCTTGTTATTTGCCAGCAGCACCTTGCGGCGATCCGCCAGTTCCAGCTTGATCTCTTCCATCGCCTGGACGATGCGTTCCCGCGGCGTCACATAGTGCGTCTTGGGGTAAATGGTATAGCGCGGTACCGTCGACTCCACGTGTCCCGTGAGCGGATCGAACAGCGACAGGCGCTCGACCTCTTCGTCAAACAGCTCAATACGCAGCGCGATATCGTCGGATTCCGCCGGGAAGACGTCGATCACCTCGCCGCGCACGCGAAAGGTGCCGCGCTGGAAGGCCTGATCGTTACGGGTATATTGCAGCTCGGCCAGACGGCGCAGGATCGCGCGCTGATCGATTAGCATCCCCACCGTCAGGTGCAGCATCATCTTCAGGTACAGGTCCGGATCGCCGAGGCCGTAGATAGCCGAGACCGATGCCACCACTACCACGTCGCGCCGCTCAAGCAGCGCTTTGGTGGCCGACAGGCGCATCTGCTCAATATGTTCGTTCACCGAGGCGTCCTTCTCAATGAAGGTATCGGAGCTAGGGACGTAGGCTTCCGGCTGGTAGTAATCGTAGTAGGAGACGAAATACTCGACGGCATTCTCGGGGAAAAACTCTTTCATCTCGCCGTAGAGCTGGGCCGCCAGGGTTTTGTTTGGCGCCAGCACCATCGTCGGCCGCTGCAGGTCGGCAATCACGTTGGCAATGGTAAAGGTTTTACCTGAACCGGTGACCCCCAGCAGCGTTTGATGCGCAAGCCCATCCTCCAGCCCCTCTTCCAGGCGACGGATGGCTTCCGGTTGGTCTCCGGAGGGACGAAAGGCAGAATGCAGTACAAACGATTTACTCATCGATCAGAACCTGAAGAAAGATTTAGCGGCCGGTGTTTAATTCTACCCCCCGGGCCGTTTTTTGCCAACAAATTATACTGGATATTTAACCAGTATCTACTTATGATAGCGCCAGAAGCCGGCTTTTTAGCCGGCAAGTTGGGTACAAAACGCCCGCCGGGCGGAATAATCGTCCGACTGTCAGGGTTATCCCCAGAAATTTTGACCTTTTAACATTTGTCAAGCGAACGGGTGAAAGTTTTATGGCAGCAGATGACGCTTTTCTTACACCCATTGATTTTATCTAACAAGCTGATATTTAATGAGTTTAAAGAAAAGACGCCTTTCGCGTCAATTCAGCCGCAAGCCGCGCACGCTCTAGCTTACCGCAGGTTTTCTAACTCTAATACACAAGGTTATCCACAGGAATAGTGGATAACTGTCTGCAGCCCAAGACCGCCGCCGCCCGGCGCTTATCGACTTTCGCCGTAAACTGCGTGGCGAAAAATTTTTATCGAACTATTTTTGATAACTATCCGCCTAAAGCCGCTCGATTTTTGCTGCTTTTTGCACCACCCTTTAGCGTCGGGCACCGGAAAAGTGCAGCTGCGGCGCTGACGGTGCCCGATGGTATCGGCGTTTCGCGCTTTTTTCCGAGCGTTCTTTTTCCTGGCAAGAGTTTTGCAGCATCTTTCTGTCGCCCTGACGCCAGGATAAGGAGAAAACGTCCATGTTGAATTTACAGGCAGTAAATCATTTTTATGGCAACCAGCACTCGTTGTGGAATGTCGATCTTGAACTACGCCCGGGAGAGTGCATTGGCGTACTGGGACGCGAGGGCATGGGGAAGACCACCCTGGTTAACTGTATTGTCGGACACCTGCCGGTGACCAGCGGCCGCATGACCTGGCATGACATTGGCGCCCCGCCGCGGGATCTCACTCCCCTCTCCGCCCAGTCGCGCAGCGCCATCGGTATCGGCTACGTTCCCCAGGATCAACGTATCTTTTCGCAGCTCAGTGTGGAAGAGAATCTACATATCGCCCTCGCGGCCGGGAAACCGGGGGTAAACGCCAGCGGCGGCGAAATCTATGAGCACTTTCCCGAACTTTATGCCCTGCGACAGCGCAAAGGCGCCTCGCTGAGCGCCGACGATCAGTTCCAGCTGGCGCTGGCCAGGGCGCTTATCGTCCAGCCACGGCTGCTGATTCTCGATGAACCTTCGCGTGGCAGAGGGCCGCGCTGTCTGCAAAAGCTGGCCGATCTACTGCTGCGGTTGAATCGCGATATCGGCCTGACGGTGCTGCTCGCCGAGCAGCACCTGCCCTTTATCCGCCGGGTAGCGGATCGCTTTTGTCTCTTGCACCGGGGGCGTAACGTCGCCGAGGGCGATATTATGGCGCTTGATGAGCCGCTGCTGGCGCAGTGGATGACGCCGGATCCAGCGCCCTGAGGTCCAGATACTGGCCGAGATCGCCACGCTGCGCGATGTCCGCAAGCCACGGTATTTCACCGAGGAACGGCGCGGCCAGCCGCTGTTTCAGCGTCGCCAGATACTCGGCGTGACGCTTGCCCGGCGGCTGCACGTCATTGGCGATCCAGCCCGCTAAAGGCAGCCCCGCCTGGCGTACCGCCTGGGCGGTAAGCATCGCATGGTTGATACAGCCGAGCTTAACCCCCACCACCAGAATGACCGGCAGCTGCTCGCTCTGCACCCAGTCGGCAAAGGTCAGGGTGTCCGAGAGCGGCGTGAACCAGCCACCGGCCCCTTCCACCAGCACCCAGTCGGCGAGATTTTCTAACTCGCGCAGCCCACCGGAAAGCGCCGCCGCGGCGATTGGCCGACCTTCATCGGCGCTGATGATGTGCGGTGAGGTCGGCTCGGCGAAGGTGTAGGGGTTTACCTGGTCGTAGCGCAGCGCGACCCGGCTATGGCGCTGCAGGGCCAGCGCATCTTCATTGCGTAACCCGTGTGCGGTCAGGTCGCTACCGGAAGCCACCGGCTTATAGCCCGCGGTGTTAAATCCCAGCTGATTCGCCGCCTGCAGCAGCGCGCTGCTGGCGACCGTTTTACCGACTTCAGTATCGGTTCCGGTAACGAAGAAACGTTTAGTCACGTTCAATGACTCCTGTAAAAAGAGAATACGTCAGCGGGCAGTGGCCCTGCTGTTGCGGCCAGGCCAGCTGCAGTTCGCGCAGTTTGCCGCGGCCAAGCGGGGCGGATGCCCGCCCCTGGTGCAAATGGGTGGCGCCGATGCCCTTCAGCGAGCGCATAGCGCTCAGCGCATCGGTGAACGGCAGGCTAATCTGATGCACCTCGCCGGTCGCGCGCAGGCCGCTCAGCGCCGCGCGCACCGCCCTTTCGCTGAGAAAACGGTTGGCATGCGGCCGGTCGTCAACTGCCCGCCACGCCTGATTCAGTTCCGGCAGCGAGTCGGCCAGCAGCGTGGTAAACGCCACCCTACCGCCGGGGCGCACCACCCGATACAGCTCGCCGAGGGCTGTGCGTAGATCGTCGCACCACTGCACCGCCAGGTTGCTCCATGCCAGATCGACGCAGGCATCCGGCAACGGTAGCGCTTCGATATCGCCCTGCAGATAATGCTGTGCAGCATCTTGGCGTTGCGCCTGCGCCAGCATCCCGGAGGAGAGATCCAGTGCGGTAACTTCGCTTCCCGCTTCGCGCCAGTAGCGACTCATGCTGCCGGGGCCGCAGCCAGCATCCAGCACCTGAGCAAAATTGCGGCGCGCTAGCTGGCGCAGCAGCAGATCGGCGCTGCGCCGCTGCAGTTCATCATGTTGCGTATAGCCGCTGGCCGCCCGGCCAAACGCCGCGGCCACCGCCTGCTTATTCACCGTGGCCATGCAGCGCCTCCAGTAAACGGTTAATGTCCTCAGCCTGATGGGCGGCGGTCAGGGTCAGACGCAGGCGAGCGCTGCCGACCGGCACCGTCGGCGGACGGATCGCCGTTGCCCAGCAGCCGGCCTCGCGCAGACGGCAGGCCAGGCTCAGCGCCCGGGCGTTATCCCCGACGATCAGCGGCTGGATCGCGCTGACGGAATCGGTCAGCCCCAGCGATACCTCGCTCATTCCCTCGCGGAACTGACGGATGCGGGTGGTCAGGGTTTCCCGCCGCTGCTGCCCCTCATCGCTGCGAATGATTCGCAGGGCCGCGCTCAGCGCCACCGCCTGCGCGGGCGGCATCGCAGTGCTGTAGATCAGATGACGGGCAAACTGCAGCAGATAGTCGGCCATCGACTCACTGCACAGTACCGCCGCGCCGCTCACCCCAAACGCCTTGCCGAAGGTGACTACCAGCAGCTCCGGGCGAACCGCCTGCGTATGACAGCTTCCGCGCCCTTCATCGCCAATCGCCCCGATTCCGTGAGCATCATCAACCAGTAATAATGCTCCGGCGCTGCGGGCTGCCGCCTGAATGTCAGCCAGCGGCGCGCTGTCGCCGTCCATACTGAAAATCCCTTCGGTAACGACTAACTGCTGGCCGTCCAGCGGTTTCGCCAGCCGTTGCGCGAGCTGCTGCGGGTCATTGTGGGCAAAACGGCGCAGCTGGGCCGGGCTGAGGCTGGCCGCCTCCAGCAGGGAAGCGTGGCTCAGGCGATCGGCGACAATCCGATCGTCTTTTTCCGCCAGCGCGGCAACCAGCGCCTGATTCGCGGCAAAGCCGGAGATAAACAGCAGGGCCCGCGGATAGCCCAGCCAGTCGGCAAGTTCCTCTTCCAGCGCGCGATGCGCCTCGCTGTAGCCGCTTACGTGGCCCGACCCGCCGGAACCGACGCCATACCGTTCCGCCCCCTGCTGCCAGGCGGCGATAATCGCGCCATGCTGGCTCAGGCCCAGGTAGTCATTGCTGGAGAAGTTGAGCCAGCGCTCCCCTTCCCGTTCCAGCCAGCGTCCGGCGCCGTGGCTTACCGGCAGACGGCGGCGAAGGGCATCCGCCGCCCGCCGTTCGTCCAGCGCTCGATCGATTCGCTGCTGCCAGCTCA
Source organism: Klebsiella sp. 10982 (assembly GCF_048589245.1). Lineage (NCBI taxonomy): Bacteria > Pseudomonadati > Pseudomonadota > Gammaproteobacteria > Enterobacterales > Enterobacteriaceae > Klebsiella > Klebsiella sp. 10982. The sequence continues at coordinate 183,592 of NZ_JBMAXV010000005.1, read as the reverse complement.
TAGTGCCGCCGCGTTGTAATATTCCTCAGTGTCCGGGGTGAGTAAGGCCTGCTCCAGACGCTGCTGTTGCTCATTGTCCCCTTCCAGCACCGCCGTCTGCTGCGGATTGATCCCCAGCTTGCGGAACAGCTGCAGGTCTTTGTCCTCTTCCGGGTTCGGCGTGGTCAGTAGCTTGCAGCCGTAGAAAATCGAGTTCGCCCCAGCCATAAAGCACATCGCCTGGGTCTGCTCGTTCATCTGTTCGCGCCCGGCGGAAAGCCGCACGTAGGAGGTGGGCATCATGATGCGCGCGATGGCGATGGTGCGGATGAAATCGAAGGCGTCGACATCGTCATTATCCGCCAGCGGCGTGCCTTTAACCTTCACCAGCATGTTGATCGGTACGCTCTCCGGCGGCGTGGGCAGGTTGGCCAACTGCAGCAGCAGCCCGGCGCGATCTTTCACGGTCTCTCCCAGCCCGACGATGCCGCCGGAGCAGACTTTGATCCCGGCATCGCGCACTTTGTCCAGCGTATCCAGGCGCTCCTGATAGGTGCGGGTGGTGATGATGTTGCCGTAAAATTCCGGCGAGGTGTCGAGGTTGTGGTTGTAGTAATCGAGTCCCGCCTCGGCCAGGCGCTGCGCCTGGCTGTCGGTCAGGGTACCGAGCGTCATACAGGACTCCAGCCCCAGCGCCTTGACGCCTTTCACCATCTGCTCCAGATAGGGCATATCGCGGTCGTTGGGGTTCTTCCATGCCGCGCCCATGCAGAAGCGGGTCGAGCCGGCGTTTTTCGCCTGGCGCGCCGATTCCAGCACCTGCTCGACTTCCATCAGGCGCTCTGATTCAAGACCGGTTTTGTAGCGTGCGCTTTGCGGGCAATATTTACAGTCTTCCGGACAAGCGCCGGTTTTAATCGACAGCAACGTACTGACCTGCACCTGACGCGGATCAAAGTGTTGACGATGGATTTGCTGCGCTTCGAACAGTAGATCGATGAGCGGTTTATTAAATAACTCAGTAACTTGCGACATTGTCCAGCGGGGGGGGTGAGCCATTGTCCTCTCCAAAGGTCGTACACTTCCTATTTCACACAGCCTCTTTGTTGGCTGCACTCGCGCACCCCAGTCACATAGTGAACTATGCTCCTGGGGATGTTCTCGCTTGCCGCCTCGATGCTGCGCGAAATATTTTGTGTACGTTTCATTGTAAGTAAGTTCAGTGTAGACTTGTAAACCTAAATGTTTTCAAAATGGTTTACAAGTCGCTTATGACACTGGACGATCTCACCTTCGATCGGCGCCACATCTGGCACCCCTACACCTCTATGACTTCCCCCCTGCCGGTCTACCCGGTGGTTTCCGCCCACGGTTGCGAGCTGTCCCTCGCCGGCGGCGAACAGCTGATTGACGGTATGTCCTCCTGGTGGGCGGCGATCCACGGTTACAATCACCCGCGCCTGAATGCGGCGATGAAAGCGCAGATCGACCAGATGTCGCACGTGATGTTCGGCGGGATCACCCATCCGTCGGCGGTGGCGCTGTGCCGCCAGCTGGTGGCGATGACCCCGCCATCGCTGGAGTGCGTTTTCCTCGCCGATTCCGGTTCGGTGGCGGTAGAGGTGGCGATGAAAATGGCGCTGCAGTACTGGCAGGCGAAAGGCCAGCCGCGCCGTCGATTCCTGACCTTCCGCAACGGCTATCACGGTGACACGTTCGGCGCGATGTCGGTCTGCGATCCGCAGAACTCGATGCACAGCCTGTGGCAGGGCTACCTGCCGGATAACCTGTTTGCCCCCGCGCCGCAAAGCCGCTTCGATGGCGAGTGGGATGAGCTGGATATGGTGCCGTTTGCCCGCCTGATGGCCGCGCATCGCCACGACATCGCCGCGGTGATCCTCGAACCGGTAGTCCAGGGCGCGGGCGGCATGCGCATGTACCACCCGGAGTGGCTGAAGCGAGTGCGTAAAATGTGCGACCGGGAAGGGATTTTGCTGATCGCCGATGAGATTGCCACCGGCTTTGGCCGTACCGGCAAACTGTTCGCCTGCGAGCATGCCGGTATCTCCGCCGATATTCTGTGTCTGGGTAAAGCGCTGACCGGCGGCACCATGACCCTTTCCGCCGCCATCACCACCCGCGAGGTGGCAGAAACCATCAGCAATGGCGAAGCCGGCTGCTTTATGCACGGCCCCACCTTTATGGGCAATGCGCTGGCCTGCGCGGTGGCCAGCGAAAGCCTGCGCCTGCTGGAGAGCGGCGAATGGCAACAGCAGGTGGCGGCGATTGAAGCCCAGCTGAAGGCCGAGCTGGCGCCGGCGCGCGAGTCAGAATGGGTCGCCGACGTGCGCGTACTGGGCGCGATTGGCGTGGTTGAAACCCGGCATCCGGTGAACATGGCCGCCCTGCAGCGCTTTTTCGTCGAACAGGGGGTGTGGATCCGCCCGTTTGGCCGCCTGATCTACCTGATGCCGCCGTACATCATTACGCCCGGGCAGCTGACCCGCCTGACCCGTGCGGTCAACCTGGCCGTGCAGGACGAAACATTTTTTAGCGAATAAATAGCGGAATTGCGTCGTCGGGAAGGCTACACTTCTTTGTTAATCAGCGCATTATCAATGAGGATGAAGCATGAAACTGATCAGTCACGATCTCCAGGACGGCGGCAAACTGCCTAACCGTCACGTCTTCAACGGCATGGGCTACGATGGCGATAATATTTCACCGCACCTGATGTGGGACGACGTCCCCGCCGGAACTAAAAGCTTTGTGGTGACCTGCTACGATCCGGATGCGCCGACCGGCTCCGGCTGGTGGCACTGGGTGGTGGCTAACCTGCCTGCTGATACCCGCGTCCTGCCGCAGGGGGCCGGCTCCGGTCAGGCGGAGCTGCCGGAAGAGGCCGTTCAGACCCGCACCGATTTTGGTAAAGCGGGATACGGCGGCGCGGCGCCGCCAAAGGGCGAAACCCACCGCTACATTTTTACCGTCCACGCCCTGGATATCGATAAGATTGATGTCGATGCCGAGGCCAGCGGCGCGATGGTCGGCTTTAATGTCCATTTCCATTCGCTCGCCAGCGCTTCCATCACCGCCCTGTTCAGTTAATCTTCCCCCGGATAGCGGCTTGCGCCTTATCCGGGCTACTCGCTATGGTCAGTGCCATTTGTAGCCCCGGTAAGCGCAGCGCCACCGGGGGAGTTGCTTTACTGTTCGGTGACCACCTGCAGCGCGGTTTTACGCACCCGCGCATACCACACCACCGTCAGCAGCCCCAGCCAGACCAACCCGGCGATCAGCGCCATCCGCGTCTCGGCAAACATTCCCAGCACGGCGATGACCAGCCCCATAAACAGCAGCGTTAACAGCGGCGCCACCGGCCAGAACGGGATGGGGAATTCGATCTTACTGCGCTCTTCGGCCGACAATCCCCGGCGCATAGCGAAATGGGACAACAGGATCATCAGCCACACCCACACCGTGGCGAATGCCGCCAGCGAGGCAATTAGCACAAATACCTGCTCAGGGATCAGATAGTTCAGCACTACCGCCGCCAGCAGGGCGCTGCCCATGACCACCACCGTCATCCAGGGTACGCCGTTGCTGGCGATGCGCTGGAAGCTTTTCGGCGCCAGCCCCTCTTTCGACATCCCGTACATCATGCGCCCGGCGCCAAAAATATCGCTGTTAATCGCCGAGATACTGGCGCTGATCACAATGATATTGAGAATAGTCGCCGCCGCCGGGATCCCCAGGCCGTCGAAAATCAGCACAAACGGACTCCCCTGCTCGCCAAAGCTGTTCCACGGGAAAATCGCCATCAGCACCGCCAGGGTGCAGACGTAGAACAGAATAATCCGCAGCGGAATGGTATTGATGGCCTGCGGGATCACCTTCCGGGGATCTTTCGCTTCCGCGGCGGTGACGCCGATAATCTCCACCCCGCCGAAGGCGAACATCACGATACCGAGCGAGGCGATGACGCCCTGCCAGCCGTTAGGGGCAAAGCCGCCGTGGCTCCACAGGTTTTCCAGCCCGGTGGCCGGGAAGCTGTGGCCAAAGCCAAAGAAGATGATCCCCGCCCCCGCCAGCATCATGGCGATAATCGCCACCACCTTCACCAGCGACAGCCAGAACTCCATCTCACCGAACACCCGCACGTTGCACAGGTTCATGGCGCCGATAAAGAAGATGATGCTGAGGATCCAAATCCAGCGCGGTACATCGGGGTACCACAATCCCATATAGATACCGAATGCGGTGACGTCGGCCAGCGCCACGATCACCATTTCAAAGGTATAGGTCCAGCCGGTAATAAACCCGGCCAGCGGCCCGAGATACTGACGGGCGTAGCTGCCGAAGGAACCAGAAACCGGGTTGCGCACCGCCATCTCGCCCAGCGCGCGCATAACGATAAACACCGCCGCGCCACCGATGAGATAGGCCAGCAGTACCGCCGGACCCGCCGCCTTAATGGCGGATGCCGAACCGTAAAACAGCCCGGTGCCGATCGCGGAACCGAGCGCAATAAACCGAATGTGTCGGGCATTGAGCCCGCGCAGCAGATGTGGCTTGTGTTGTTGTTGCATATACAGGTGTCCTGATTTTTTTATATGACGACAAATATGCGATGTAGGGCGGTCGGGGGAATGACGTCCCCCGACGCGGGTACAGAGAACAACGGTGATTAATGCAGTACGGCAGGCAGCAGACGCGTCAGGTGACGGGCCGCCAGAAGCGCAATGGCGTTATCGATATCCGGGGCGAAGTAGCGATCCTGCGTATAGTGCGGCACGCGTTCGCGCAGCAGATGACGCGCCTCTTCCAGCAGCGGACTGGTGGTCAGCCCTTCGCGCATATCCAGCCCCTGCGCCGCCGCCAGCCACTCGACGGCCAGCACCCCACGGGTGTTTTCCGCCATCGCCCACAGGCGACGACCGGCAGCCGGCGCCATCGAGACGTGGTCTTCCTGGTTCGCGGAAGTTGGCAGGCTGTCAACGCTATGCGGGTGCGACAGCGCTTTGTTTTCACTGGCTAACGCCGCCGCCGTGACCTGGGCGATCATAAAGCCGGAGTTGACGCCGCCATTTTTGACGAGGAACGGCGGCAGCTGCGACATATGGCTGTCCATCATCAGCGCGATACGGCGCTCGGAGAGTGAGCCGATTTCCGCGATCGCCAGCGCGATATTATCCGCCGCCATCGCTACCGGTTCGGCATGGAAGTTACCGCCGGAGATGACGTCATTTTCAGCGGCAAAGACCAGCGGGTTATCGGAGACCGCATTCGCTTCGGCTAACAGTACTTCCGCCGCCTGGCGGATCTGCGTCAGGCAGGCGCCCATCACCTGCGGCTGACAGCGCAGAGAGTACGGATCCTGCACCTTGGCGCAGTTATGGTGCGACTGCGAAATCGCGCTGTCATCGGTCAACAGGTGGCGATACAGCGCCGCCGCATCAATCTGGCCACGCTGGCCGCGTACCTCATGAATACGCGCATCGAACGGACGACGCGAACCCAGCGCCGCTTCGGTGGTTAACGCCCCGCAAACGACCGCGGAGGCGAACAGATCTTCGGCTTCGAACAGGCCGCGCAGCGCAAAAGCCGTCGACGCCTGGGTGCCGTTCAGCAGCGCCAGACCTTCTTTCGCCGCCAGGGTAATCGGCTCCAGCCCCACCTGACGCAGCGCGTCCGTCGCCGGCAGCCATTCGCCGCCGCGTACCCGCGCTTTGCCTTCGCCCAGCAGCGTCAGCGACATATGCGCCAGCGGCGCGAGGTCGCCGGAGGCGCCGACGGAACCTTTCGCCGGGATCCACGGCGTCACGCCGGCATTGACCAGGCCAATCAGCGCCTGGATCACGCTCAAGCGGATCCCGGAGAAGCCGCGGGACAGGCTGTTAATCTTCAGCACCATAATCAGGCGCGCCAGGTCATCGTCCAGCGGCTCGCCAACGCCCGCCGCATGGGATAACACCAGCGAACGCTGCAGATTCTCCAGATCTTCCGTCGAGATACGGGTCTGGGCCAGCAGGCCAAAACCGGTGTTAATACCGTAGGCGGTCCGCCCTTCGGCAAGGATGGCGTTAACGCAGGCCACGCTCTCATCGATTGCCGCAAACGCGCTGCTATCGAGGGTGATGTTCAGCGGGTGGCTGTAAACTTCGCGGAGCTGCGACAGGCTCAGTTGCCCCGGAATGAGCGTTAAAGATTTCATTTAGCGTTCCCCTGCGTTGCCGCAACCATCGGAAGATTCAGACCCTGTTCCGCCGCACATTCAATGGCGATATCGTAACCCGCATCGGCATGACGCATCACGCCGGTCGCCGGGTCGTTATGCAGGACGCGAGCGATACGCGCCGCCGCTTCATCGGTACCATCACAGACGATAACCATCCCGGAGTGCTGCGAGAAGCCCATGCCTACGCCGCCGCCGTGGTGCAACGACACCCAGGTCGCGCCGCTGGCGGTGTTAAGCAGGGCGTTGAGCAGCGGCCAGTCGGATACCGCATCCGAGCCGTCGCGCATGGCCTCGGTTTCGCGGTTCGGGCTGGCGACGGAGCCGGAATCAAGGTGATCGCGGCCAATGACGATCGGCGCGGAGACTTCGCCGCTACGCACCATTTCGTTAAAGGCCAGCCCCAGCTTCTGCCGCCACTCCAGACCGACCCAGCAGATACGCGCCGGCAGTCCCTGGAAGCTGATGCGCTCGCGCGCCATATCCAGCCAGTGGTGCAGATGCTGATCATCTTTAATGATCTCTTTCACTTTCGCGTCGGTTTTGTAGATATCCTGCGGATCGCCGGACAGCGCCACCCAACGGAACGGGCCGATACCGCGGCAGAACAGCGGGCGGATATACGCCGGCACGAAGCCCGGGAAATCGAAGGCGTTGCTGACGCCCATTTCCTGCGCCATCTGGCGGATGTTGTTGCCGTAGTCGAAGGTTGGTACGCCCATTTCATTAAAGGCCAGCATCGCCTGAACGTGGTCGGCCATCGAGCGTTTGGCCGCCAGAATAGTGCCCTGCGGATCGGATTCGGCTTTCTGCTGATACTCTTCCCAGCTCCAGCCTTTCGGCAGATAGCCGTGCAGCGGGTCGTGGGCGCTGGTCTGGTCGGTGACCATATCCGGGCGCACGCCGCGTTTCACCAGTTCCGGAACGATATCCGCGGCGTTGCCGCACAGCGCGATGGAGATAGCGCGGCCTTCGGCGGTATATTTTTTGATGCGCGCCAGGGCGTCATCCAGAGAAGTGGCCTGTTCATCCACGTAGCGGGTACGCAGACGGAAATCGATGCGGCTCTGCTGACATTCAATGTTCAGCGAGCAGGCGCCGGCCAGCGTCGCGGCCAGCGGCTGCGCGCCGCCCATACCGCCCAGACCGGCAGTTAACACCCAGCGGCCTTTCAGGTTGCCCTGATAGTGCTGGCGACCCGCTTCGACGAAGGTTTCGTAGGTGCCCTGTACGATGCCCTGGCTACCGATGTAGATCCAGCTGCCGGCGGTCATTTGGCCGTACATCGCCAGCCCTTTGGCATCCAGTTCGTTGAAGTGTTCCCAGGTGGCCCAGTGCGGAACCAGGTTGGAGTTAGCGATCAGCACGCGCGGCGAGTTTTCATGCGTTTTAAAGACGCCGACCGGTTTACCGGACTGCACCAGCAGGGTCTCATCGCTTTCCAGGTTTTTCAGCGCCTTCACGATAGCGTCATAGCATTCCCAGTTGCGCGCAGCGCGACCAATACCGCCATAGACCACCAGCTCATGCGGGTTTTCGGCGACATCGGGATCGAGGTTATTCATTAACATACGCAGCGGCGCTTCGGTCAACCAGCTCCTGGCGGTCAGCGTCGTGCCTCTCGGGGCTCGGACGTCCAGCTGGCGATATTTGCTTTGCGACATCGGGGTTTCTCCTGACAATGAACGTTGTTTACGTAGATACATATACTTGTCTATACAAGCATGTGCAAGCCAGGATTTAACAGAAATGATACAATTTTGTTATATTGCGTCAGCAATCACGTTTTGCTGACGCCAGTGTGGATCAGGAGCCAAAGCGGCCCTGCAGACGATAACGGCTACCGGGGAACAGCAGGCGCGCGTGGGAGACGATGTGAGTTGTCGACCAGGTGCGGCGACGGATCAGCAGGCACGGATCGTGGGCGTGAATATGCAGCAGGGCACACTCTTCCGCCGTGGCCTGCACCGCTTCAACAATATGTTCACCTTCGGTTAACGGCGCGATCAGCGACAGATAATCATGCGGCGTGGTGGCGGTGTAGTCCTGATGCAGATAGTCCGGTACCACCGCGGCATTCACACAGCGATCTTCGATTTGCACCGGGACGTCGTTTTCGTAATGCACCATCAGCGAGTGAAAGATACGGGTACCTTCCGCGACGCTGAGCGCCGTCGCCTGAATATGATCCGCCCGGGTCTCCTCCAGCAGGAGCACCTCACAGCGGTGCTGATGGTGACGGGCAACAATTTCCGCCGCAATGCTGCGCACTTCAAACAGCGCCGACTGCCCTTTCGGCTCGGCGACAAAGGTTCCCACCCCTTGCAACCTGACCAGCAGGCCTTCATCCGTCAGCTCGCGCAGCGCGCGGTTGATGGTCATGCGGCTGAAGCCGAACTGCGCCACCAGCTCGGCTTCCGAAGGGATACGGTCATGTGGTCGCCAGACGCCGCTGTGGATCTTTTCACCGATAGCCTGCTTCACCTTCTCATAAAAAGGCGCGGGCGCGGAACGGGGTTGCTGTGAAAACATAGCCTGGCTTTCCTTTTGCAAAATGGGCGGCGAAGTCCCCAGAATATACCGGAATGGCTACTGCCACCAATGGGCGATTTGCCATGCCAGACGGGCCGCCGCGCGGGCGCCCTGTCCGTCGATGTCAAACTGCGGATTAAACTCGACCAAATCCACCGCCTGTAGCTTACCGCTGCGGCACAACGGCTCAACGATCCGCAGCAGGGTCGCCAGCGGCACCCCCAGCGCCGCCGGGGCCGACACCGCCGGCATTTCACGCGCCGGCAGCACGTCGAGATCGATGGTCAGATACAGACGGTCGAATTGCGCGATATTGCGCTCAAGCTCCGGCAACACGCAGGTTTCGAAGGCCGCCAGCACCTGCAGATCCTCAACGATAGCCACCTGGCGGCGCGCCGCTTCATCCCACAGCGCCTGGGTATTCGCCGCCCGGCTCACGCCGATGCAGGTATAGTGAAAACCTCGCTGCTGCGCCTCGCACTCCAGCGCCAGCTGGCGGAACGGCGTCCCGGAGCTGGCGCATTCGGCAAAGCGTAAATCCAGATGCGCGTCGAGATTAATAATGCCCACATTTTCGCCCGGGAAGGCATCCAGTACCCCAGCGCCGTGGCCGAAGGCCGTCTCGTGGCCGCCGCCCAGCACCAGCGTGCGTTTGCCGGCGCGTTGACAGGCGGCCACCGCCTCGCGCAGCGCCTGATGCGCGGCTTCTAACTGTTCACCGTCGACGCTAATCGTGCCCATATCCACGCAGCGGTCATGGCCCTGATGGCTGGCCATATTGGCCAACGCCCGGCGCAGCGTTTCCGGACCATGTCCGGCGCCGGTACGCCCTTTATTACGCCGGACGCCTTCGTCGCAGGCGAAGCCGAGCAGCGCGATATCACCGGACATCTCCTGCGGCGCGAAGCGTTCCGCGCGGGCGATGGTCTGGAACAGGCGCAGCGCATTGGGCGCTTCCGCGCTATCATCACGCCCCTGCCAGAGACTGGCGGGCGTAGCTTGCCACAGCATCATTGCCGTTCTCCTCGTACCACGCGTCCCCAGAGCGGCGCGCGCCCCGGCTCATACACCATCTCGACCGGATGCTCGGCATCCCAGATGGCAAAGTTAGCCACAAAGCCCGCCGCCAGCTGACCATGGCTGTTCTGCCGCCCCAGCGCCCGCGCGGCATGGCGAGTCACCCCGGCCCAGGCCTCCTCCGGCGTTAAACCAAACTTGACGCAGGCCATGTTCATCGCCAGATGCAGGCTGGCGAAGGGGCTGGTGCCGGGGTTGAAATCGGTCGCCACCGCCATCGGCACCTGGTACTTGCGCAGCAGTTCCACCGGCGGTTTGCGGGTTTCATTAAGGAAGTAAAACGCGCCGGGGAGCAGGGCTGCCACGGTGCCGCTTTCGCGCATCGCAGCCACGCCCTCTTCCGTCAGATACTCGATGTGGTCGGCGGAAAGCCCATGATAGCGGCTCACCAGCTGCGCGCCGCCCAGCGACGAGAGTTGCTCAACGTGGCCTTTTACCGGAATGCCCAGCGCCTGCGCGGCCTGAAAGACGCGCTCGGTTTGCTGTGGGCTGAAGCCAACGTTTTCGCAAAAGACGTCAACGCTTTCAAACAGTCCCTCCTGCCACAGCGTCGGCAGTATGGTCTCGCAGACCAGCGAGATATAGCCATCGGCGTCGCCATGATATTCCGGCGGCGTGGCATGGGCGGAGAGCAGCGTCGCCGACAGTTCCACGCCATTATGATTGGCCAGCTGGCGGGCGACCCGCAGCATTTTGCGTTCGTTTTGCAGATCGAGACCGTAGCCTGATTTAATCTCCAGGGTGGTCACCCCTTCACGCAGCAGGCGAGCAAGACGCGGCTGCGCCAGCGCCAGTAGTTCAGCTTCGCTGCTGTCGCGCGTGGCGCGCACGGTGGAGTTAATGCCGCCGCCGTTGGCGCTGATGGTTTGATAGGAGACGCCGTTCAGCCGCTGCTCCCACTCCTGGGCCCGGCTGCCGCCAAAGATCAGGTGAGTGTGGCAGTCGATTAAACCCGGCGTTACCAGCCGGCCGTCGAGATCGATACTGCGCCCGCTGGGGGCGTCAGCATCAGCGACGACCGCCTCAATGCGGCCGTTACGCACCAGCAGCGCGTGGCGCTCCAGCAGGCCGTACGGTTGGGAAGAATCAGGGTTCAGAGTGGCGAGACGCGCGTTTCGCCAGATAACGCGTTCAGAGGTGGCTTCAGTCATAGCGCTTAACTTGTCATGGGTTGTATAGACATTTATTTTCATAACGCCGATAAAGTCAACAATAGCGCAGGGAAATGTTATTTTTTTGTGACTGCAGACCATCCGGCAGGACTACGCGTTGCGTAAAGACGGTAAGTTTTTCCGCACATGTCTTCCCGTTTCGTTCAAGTTAGTATAAAACAGCAGGTTTTAAAGGACTTATACCCTGGCGTCTCAGCCGGGGTATTTCACTACGCTTAATTTTGCCCGGAGCAACATGAACACATATTCCGTTTCCCGCCTGGCGCTGGCGCTGGCCTTCGGCGTGACGCTGTCCGCCTGTAGCTCGACGCCTGCCGATCAACAGCCCTCAACGCAGACTGCACCGGGCACCAGCGCGCGTCCCATTCTGAACGCCGAAGAAGCGAAAAACTTCACGCCGGCGGCCTATTTCCAGTCGCTGGATCCCAACGCCGCCGCCTGGACGCCGTCTGCCATCAGCCTGCCGGCGCAGCCTGACTTTATCGTCGGCCCCGCGGGAACCCAGGGCGTGACCCATACCACCATTCAGGCGGCGGTGGATGCGGCGATTGCCCGTCACTCGAACCGTCGTCTGTATATCGCGATTATGCCGGGCGAGTACCCGGGCACCGTCTACGTTCCGGCGGCGCCGGGCGCCCTGACCCTGTATGGTACCGGCGACAAGCCAATTGACGTGAAAATCAGCGAAGCGATTGATTCCGAGATGGATCGCAACACCTGGCGCCGTCTGGTCAATCCAGGCGGCAAATATATGCCGGGTAAACCGGCATGGTATATGTTCGACAGCTGCCAAAGTAAATCCGCGGCGACCGTCGGCGTGATGTGTTCCGCGGTCTTCTGGTCACAGAATAATGGTCTGCAGCTGCAGAACCTGACTATCGCTAATAACCTCGGCGACAGCGTGGACGCCGGCACTCACCAGGCCGTGGCGCTGCGCAGCGATGGCGACCAGGTGCAGATCAATAAGGTCAATATTCTTGGCCGTCAGAATACCTTCTTTGTGACCAACAGCAGCGTGCAGAACCGTCTGCAGGACAACCGCCAGACCCGCACGCTGGTGACCAACAGCTACATTGAAGGCGATGTGGATATCGTTTCCGGCCGCGGCGCGGTGGTGTTTGATAATACCGACTTCCGCGTGGTGAACTCGCGCACCCAGAAAGAGGCCTACGTCTTCGCGCCGGCCACCCTGAAAAGCGTGACCTACGGCTTCCTGGCGACCAACAGCCGCTTCACCGCCTCCGGCGATAACGTCGCGCAATTAGGCCGCGCGCTGGACGTCGATGGCAACAGCAATGGCCAGGTGGTGATCCGCGACAGCGCCATCAATGAAGGCTTTAATATTGCCCAGCCGTGGGCGGCGGCGGTAGGATCCGGCCGTCCGTTCAACGGCAACACCGGCAGCGCCGATGACAAAGGCAATCTGCAGCGCAACCTCAACGACAACGGCTTCAACCGCATGTGGGAGTACAACAACCGCGGCGTGGGAAGCACGGTGGTCGCCGAGCCGAAACAGTAAAGCACAACAAGCGTGAACCATAATAAAAGAGAGGGCGATGCCCTCTCTCAGACTGCTGACAACGTGCAATCTTCAGGAATTGCCCGGCGGCGCTGCGCTTGCGCGGGCCTACAGCTAATTGCATAACGGTTTGATACTGAAGTCTTTCGCAGGCCGGGTAAGGCGAATGCCGCCACCCGGCAGAAATGCGAGCACAATGACGAAACAGGTTTGTCGTCAGCCAGAGAGGGGGCGATGCCCCCTCTTTTCTTTTTCGTTCAGCGCTTCACGCCGTCAGGCGGAACGCCATTTGCGGGTCAGCGGCTTTTCCAGTTCGACGATCAGGAACATGGCGAAACCGATGATAAAGGTGATCACCCAGTAGCGGAACGGCAGTCCGGTGGTGCCGAACAGCATCTGCATAAACGGCGCATAGATAATCAGCAGCTGCAGGACCAGCAGCACACCGCTAACCACCCAGATCCCTTTGTTGGCCAGCAGACCTTTGGTTAACGAGAAGCCATCCGACACGCGGCAGTTCAGCATATAGAACCACTGGGCGGTGACCAGGGTCTGCAGCAGCACGGTCCGGATAAACTCTGGCGAATAGCCGCGCGGCTGCAGCCAGGCCTCGAGAATAAAGGCGCTGACCGCAATCATCGATCCCACAAACGCCACGCGCCAGATGGCAAAGCCGTCCATCACGTGCAGTTTGGGGTCGCGCGGTGGTCGTCGCATGATATTTTTCTCGCCGGCTTCAAACGCCAGGCCAAACGACAGCGTGGCCGAGGTGGCCATGTTCATCCACAGGATCAGCACCGGCGTCAGCGGCAGCACGTTGCCCGCCAGCAGCGCGATCACGATCAGTAACCCCTGGGCAAGGTTGGTCGGCATGACGAAGAGAATGGTTTTCTTCAGGTTGTCATACACCCGACGCCCCTCGCGGACCGCGCTGGCGATGGTGGCGAAGTTATCATCGGTCAGCACCATATCGGCGGCTTCCTTGGTCACCTCGGTCCCCTTGATCCCCATCGCCACGCCGACATCAGCCTGCTTCAGCGCCGGGGCATCGTTCACCCCATCGCCGGTCATCCCGACAATCTCTTTCTTGCTCTGCAGGGCCTGCACCAGGCGGAACTTATCTTCCGGGCTGGTGCGGGCGAAGATATCAAACTGCTGCGCGGCCACACTCAGCTGCGCGTCGTCCATCACCTCCAGCTCGCGCCCGGTAATGGCATTTCCCGCATTGCCAATCCCCAGCATCTTGCCGATGCTCATCGCCGTTTGCGGGTGGTCGCCGGTGATCATTTTCACGCGGATCCCGGCCTGCAGGCAGTCGGCAATCGCCGTGATGGCCTCCGGCCGCGGCGGATCCATCATCCCGGCGACCCCTAGCAAAATCACCCCTTGCTGCAGATCCTGATGGGTCAGTTCGGTCTGGCCTGCGGCAGCTGGCTTCCAGGCCGCGGCCACCATCCGTAGCCCTTCCCGGGCGTACTCTTCAATTTTGCCTTCCCAGTACGGCAGATCCAGCGGCTGCAATCCGCTGTCGCTTTGCTGATACTGGCACAGGCGGAACAGGACATCCGGCGCGCCGGTAACCAGCACCACCTCCTCTTCACCCAGCCGGTAGAGAGTCGACATGTATTTATATTGCGAATCAAAAGGAATTTTACTGCGCAGTTCGCTGGTCAGCGGCGGCAGAGTGACCTTCGCCGCCAGCACCTTCAGCGCCCCTTCGGTCGGGCCACCGGTGATTTTCCACAGTCCGCTCTCCTCTTTAATAAGCTGGCTGTCGTTACACAGATCGATGGTGCGCAGATAGCGCTCGAACAGCGAGCCAGGCGCGATCGTGACCGGCGTCGGGTCGTCAATGGCGTGGATCTTACCGACCGGCTCATAGCTGTCCCCTTCCACCCGATAGACGCTGTCCGCGGTGATCACCGCCTTCACCGTCATTTCGTTCATGGTCAGGGTCCCGGTTTTATCCGAGCAGATCACCGTCATCGCGCCGAGGGTTTCCACCGTCGGCAGCTTGCGGATAATCGCCTTCTGGCGGGCCATCGCCTGCACGCCGAGCGACAGAATAATCGAGATAATCGCCGGCAATCCTTCCGGAACCGACGCCACCGCGAGGCTGATCAGCGACAGCATCAGTTCAGAAACCGGCATATCGCGGAACAGCAGACTAAAGACGAACAGCGCCGCCATCATCACCAGAATGAGGATAAAGATGGCTTTGCCCAGCTTGTCCATTTGTACCAGCAGCGGCGTGCGGTGTTTCTCAATGCCCGCCATCATCTGGTTGATGTGGCCCAGCTCGGTGTCGCCGCCGGTGGCCACTACAATGCCTTTCCCCGCGCCGGAGCTGACGGTGGTCCCGGAAAACAACAGGTTGCTGCGATCGCCGAGCGGTAAATCGCCGCTTAGCGGCTCGGTGGTTTTCTCCACCACCGTCGACTCGCCGGTGAGAATGGCCTCTTCCACCCGCAGGTTGTGCGCCTCAGTCACGCGTAAATCGGCGGGGATACGGTCGCCGGCGCGGATCACCACGATATCGCCGGGTACCAGCGAGGTGGTGGGGATGGTTTCATGGTTGCCCTGGCGGATCACCACCGCCTCGCTGGACAGCATATTGCGGATACTCTGCAGCGATTTTTCCGCATTACTCTCCTGAATGAAGCCGATCAGCGCATTGACCACCGCTACCGCGAGGATCACCGACATGTCGATCCAGTGGCCCATCACCGCCTTCAGCAACGCCGCTGCCAGCAGGACGTAGATCAGCACATCGTTAAAATGCACAATAAAACGCAGCCAGGCGGGTTTACCCGGCTTCTGCGGCAGGGCGTTTTCGCCATACTGCTGCAGGCGCGTGGCCGCTTCTGCTCCACTAATCCCCTCCGGCGTACTCTGCACGCTGGCGAGCGTCTCCTCAACGGAGCGCTGATAGTAGGGCGCGCCCGGTTTATCTGTATTCATACTCTCTCCCTCGATTTCTGAAGCGGAAGTCAGGACCCGTCATCAGCGGACAACGAACACCGGGACATGGGCATAGCGCACGATATTTGCCGCTTCAGAGCCGAGCAGGTGCGTCTGGATCCCCGGATTGCGCGAGCCGACAATCACTACATCCGCTTTCAGCTCATCGGCCAGGGTGATCACTTGATCGCGAATATTGCCACTACGCACATAAAGATGGCTGGCGTCTTCCGCAAGGCCATTTTTCTTCACCAGCTCATTCAGTTTTTCCTTAGCGGTATTAAGCAAATGCTCCTCCATCTTTCGGGCGTCCGAGATAAATCCGCGGGTTAATACAGGAGAAAAGGCAGGAATAACATGGACAAGATGAATTTGCCCGGCGGAGTGCTGAGCAAGGAATTTCGCATGAGAGAGCGCTTTGTCAGCCAGGCCTGCATCAAACACGTCAACGGGAACAACGATATTTTTATACATGAGATAATCCTTTTATTACCAATACAATGCGTAGTGATGAATAGCCCCATACGTGGGGAGGAACGAAATCTCAACAACAGAAGCGGCGAGCGGAATAGATGTTATTAAACGTAGCACAGGAAAATTAACAGTAGAAAATGACGGATTAATAGACTGAAAAATATTATAAAAGCCCGCGAATGCCCGCAGATCTCCTGCCCTCCCCCCCTTGACGTCAACAGCGACGCGGTATTCTCTTTTTTAACACTTCATATTTTCTCCGACTATGCTGATTACTAGCAGGAGTGCCGCACCGAATATCCGACGGTGACACATTGCGCCGGACGAAATCACATTCGCGGTTCGGGTGGGAGTGAAGGGAGAACATTATGTTTGGTTATAGCCTGTTACGTCTGGGATTGTTTGTCGCGCTGGCCATTGTTGCCTGCACGCTGGTGGGACTATTCACTTATCTGGTTGTCGCCGCCCTCGCAGAATAAGCGTGCGTCACGGAATAAAAACGTAAAATAAATCCTGAGTCTGAGGGGAATACTGTGAACCGTTATTTTTCTCTCATCCCGGTTGTTATTTTATTAACAACCGCTTGCGATCAAAAAGCACCTTCCGTTGAGTCTGCCCCACGCATGGTTAAGGTGGCGCAAGTCACCGCCGTGGGCAACACCCAGCAGCGAACGTTTCCGGCACGCATTGAGTCTGGCGACGCCACCGAGCTGTCGTTTAAGCGGGGCGGCCAGGTGGAATCGCTGGATATTCGTCAGGGCGCCACCATCACCGAGGGACAAACGCTGGCGCGTCTGAATGCCCGCGAGGCCCAGCAGCGGGTCAATGAGCGACAAACGGCGGCCACCCTCGCCCAGCGTCAGTTCGACCGCTTCCAGACTTTGGCCGGGCGCCAGGCGATCTCCCAGGCGGAGATGGACGTGCAGCGCGCCAATCGCGATGCCGCCAACGCGGCCTTAAAAATCGCCCGTGAAGAGCTGGCGCAAATGAGCCTCACCGCGCCCTTCGGCGGGATTGCCGCCGGCGTGCATATCCGTAATCATCAGGTGGTCGCTGCCGGTCAGCCGGTGATCACCCTGACGCGCACCGACCTGCTGGACGTGGTTTTCAGTATTCCGGAAAATCTGTTCACCTCGCTGGATATCCGCAATACCGCCTACCGCCCCGTCGTCAGGATCAATACTCTGCCGGGCCGTGAGTTTACCGCGGAATACAAAGAGCATACCGGCAGCAGCGATATCAGCACCCTCACCTGGCAGATCATTTTAACCATGCCGCGGCCGGATGACTTTCCCACCGTCGGCGGGGTCAGCGGCACCGTGACGGTCAATCTCGGCAATTTACCGGTCAGCGCCGGACGGGATGCCCTTGTGGTACCGGTGGAGGCGGTGTTTAACCCCGATAACCGACCGAAGAATGAACCGGTTGTCTGGGTGGTAAAAGGCGACAACGCACATCAATACCTTGAAGAGCGCAGGGTCACGGTCGGGGAAGTGACCTCGCAGGGCGTGACGATCACCGAAGGACTCCGCGCGGGTGAACACGTGGTGGCGGCGGGGGTAAGTGAACTCCACGACCGGCAGCCGGTGCGGATCTGGACGCGTGAACGAGGATTATAGATGGACATTTCCCGTCAGTTTATTAACAACCCGACCCGCGTCTGGTTAGCCATTTTGCTGTTGGGGGTGGGTGGCCTGTTCGCCCTGCTCAATATCGGCCGCCTGGAAGATCCGGCCTTCACCATCAAAATGGCAGTGATCGTCACCCATTACCCGGGCGCGTCTGCCCAGCAGGTGGAGGAAGAGGTGACCCTGCCGCTGGAAAACGCTATCCAGCAGCTTCCCTCGCTGGATAACGTCAGCTCCATCTCGTCGAATGGCTTATCGCAAATTACGGTGAATATCGCCTCGCAGTACCATTCCAGCGAACTGCCGCAAATCTGGGATGAGCTGCGCCGCCGCGTCGGGGACGCCAGCCGGCTTTTTCCCCCGGGGGTGGTGCCCCCTTTCGTCAACGATGACTTTGGCGATGTGTTTGGCTTTTTTTTCGCTATCTCGGGCGACAGTTTCACCAACCCCGAGCTGGTGCGCTATGCCGAGCAGCTGCGCCGGGAGCTGGTTCTGGTACCGGGGGTCGGTAAAGTCGCCCTTGGCGGCGCTATCTCGCCGCAGATCAATGTGGATATCTCGCTGGCGAAAATGGCAGCGCGCGGGATCACCCTTAACCAGCTTGCCGCTATCCTGGCCCGGCTCAATGTGGTCTCCAGCGCCGGGGAGATCCGCGCCGGCAGCGAATCGATCCGTCTCCACCCCACCGGGGAGTTTCAGAACCTCGATGAACTGGGGGATCTGCTGGTCAGCCCGCATGGCGCCAGCGCCACCACCCGACTGCGGGATATTGCCACGCTGTCGCGCGGGCTGAGCGACTCGCCCGCCAGTATCTATCATGCCAAAGGCCGCCAGGCGGTGACCATGGGGGTCTCGTTTATCCCTGGCGTTAACGTCATTGACGTGGGGCATGCCCTCGAAGCCCGACTTCAGCAGATGTCGGCCGATAAACCAGCGGGTATCGACATCGCCATTTTTTACGATCAGGCGGCAGAGGTCGCCCACTCGGTCAATGGCTTTATTATCAACTTCCTGATGGCCCTGGCGATTGTCGTCGGCGTGCTGCTGGTATTTATGGGGGTGCGCAGCGGGATCATTATTGCATTGTCGCTGGCGCTCAACGTCCTCGGCACCCTGCTTATCATGTACATCTGGGGGATCGAGCTACAGCGGATCTCCCTCGGGGCGCTGATCATCGCCCTGAGTATGCTGGTGGACAACGCCATTGTGATTGTCGAAGGGGTGCTGATCGCCCGCCAGCAAGGCTCGCCGCTGCTGGGTGCGATTAACTATGTGATCCGCCGCTCCGCCCTGCCGCTGCTCGGCGCGACGATCATCGCCATCCTCGCCTTCGCGCCGATTGGCCTCTCGCAGGACTCCACCGGGGAGTATTGTAAATCCCTGTTCCAGGTGCTGCTGATCTCCCTGATGCTGAGCTGGTTTTCCGCGCTGACCATCACCCCGGTGCTCATTAAGTGGTGGTTGTTTAAAAACGCCCCGCCGGCCGCCATCGCGGAGGAAAAAGCCGATCCCTACCGCGGCCGCTTCTATCGCGGCTATCAGCAGACGCTGCGAATACTGCTGCAGCAAAAGACCCTGACGCTGGTGCTGATGGGCGCGCTGTTAGCCGGGGCAATCTGGGGCTTCACCTTCGTCCGGCAGAATTTCTTTCCGTCATCGAATACGCCCATTTTCTTTGTCGACCTGTGGCTGCCCTACGGGACCGATATTAATGCCACCGAGCAGATGACCCGCGATATTGAGCGGTCGATCGCCAGCCAGCCGGGGGTGGTCACCACCGTCTCCACCATCGGCCAGGGCAGTATGCGTTTTATTCTTACCTACAGCGGACAGCGGCAATATAGCAACTACGCGCAGATCATGGTGCGGATGGACGACCAGCGCAGTATCGCCCCGGTCACCCGCCATGTGGAAACCTGGATCGCCAGGAACTACCCGCAGGTGAACGCCAGCACCAAACGCATTATGTTCGGCCCTTCCGGCGATAGCGCGATTGAAGTGCGCATTAAGGGCCCCGACCCGGATACGCTGCGCATGCTGGCCAGCCAGGTGGGCGACATTCTCGCCGCGGATCCGGCGACCGACAGTGTGCGTAACGACTGGCAGAACCGTAGCAAGGTGATCCGCCCGCAGTACTCCCCGGCGCTGGGGCGCGAGCTGGGGGTGGATAAACAGGATATTGATAACGCGCTGGAGATGAATTTCTCCGGGAGTCGCGCCGGGTTATATCGTGAAGGGGCCGATCTGCTGCCAGTGATCGTCCGGCCGCCGCAAGCGGAGCGGCAGGATGCCAACCACCTGAATAATGTGCTGGTCTGGAGCCAAAGCCGCCAGCAGTATATCCCGCTGAGTAACGTCATCAATGGCTTCTCGCTCGAGTGGGAGGACCCGTTGATCCTTCGCCGGGATCGCACCCGGGTGCTCACGGTGCAGACCGATCCCAGCCCGCAAAGCGGCCAAACCTCGGGTGATATCCTCGCCCGGGTGAAACCGCGCATTGATGCGCTGCCGCTGCCGCACGGCTACCGCATTGAATGGGGTGGCGATGCCGAAAATTCCAGTGAAGCGCAGCAAGGGCTGTTCACGACCCTGCCGCTCGGCTATCTGGTGATGTTTATCATTACAGTGCTGATGTTCAGTTCGCTGAAAAACGCCGTCGCCATCTGGCTGACCGTCCCGCTGGCGCTGATCGGCGTTACGCCCGGGTTTTTGCTCACCGGCATTCCGTTTGGCTTTATGGCGTTAATCGGCTTGCTCAGCCTCAGCGGTATGCTGATCCGCAACGGCATTGTGCTGGTGGAAGAGATAGAGCAACAGAAACAGGAGAAAGATCAACGACAAGCTATTATTGATGCGGCAACCTCGCGTCTGCGGCCCATCCTGCTGACCGCCTTCACCACCGTGCTTGGCCTTGCCCCGCTGTTGCGCGATGTCTTTTTCCAGAGTATGGCGGTGGTGATTATGTTCGGGCTGGCCTTTGCCACCGTACTGACGCTGCTGGTTCTGCCGGTGATTTACGCTTGCTTCCACCATAAGGATATGACGCCTCAACGATGAACAGTACCGGTCTGAGCATTATCAAGACATTAGGCTGTATGACAGCGGTGACCTTTTTCACCATCTATAACACCTGGGATCGCTATGATTATGACTATCACTGGATCCTCGGGCTACTGACCTTTATCTCGACCATCGCGACGCCGCTGTTTTTTGTGGTGGCCGGTTATCTTGATGCGCAGACCCGCCACGATGCCAACTGGCAAATCGGTAAAATTAAAAGCGTGGTGATCGTCTTTCTGTTCTGGGTGACGGTCTATTATGTCTGGGAGCCTTACCAGCGCGGCTATCTGATCCAGCCCTGGTTTATTTTCGCCCTGATTGTCATCTACACCTTTCATCCGCTGATTGCCTGGCTCAGTCAGCGGCGCGGTCTGTTTTTCGTCGTGGTACTGACGCTGCTGTGCTGCTCCTATGGTTACGACCTGCTCTCGGTGCTCCACCCGGACAAACATCTTTTCAGCCTGCCGCCACAGTATCGCCTGTGGACCTGGTTACTGTTTTATTTAACCGGGCAGTTATTCAACGATCCAAAGGTCACGGAGTGGATACGTCATCCCCGGGTGATTAAAGCCGCAATTATCGCCCTGCCCTTTGTCTATTTATTTACCTGGTTTTATGAGCGTCATTTTTTCTTCGCGCTGTTTAAAGCCGATCGCAATGCGTTCATCCTGACCGGATCGCAAATTTATATTCTGATCGTCCTGCTGGTTATCGCCGCTAACGCTGTTCAGTTTAACAAGCACCGCGAGCTGAAGGAGGCGGTGCTGGCGACGGTCAGCAAAGCGATGACCGGGGTCTATATTCTGCACTACTCGGTATTTCATCTGCTGGTGATGCTGATCCCAATTCACTCATTAGCCGCAAAGCTTGGGGTGATCGCGCTGACCTTTGTGCTGTCGGTCCTCATCTCCCTTGCCGCGCTTTCCAGTTCCTGGCTCAAGAAGGTGATTACCCTGTAATCGACAACGCGACGAGTTAACGGAAGCTCCACTGGATGCTTATCACAAACACGCTGGGAATAATAATGCCGCTCTCGAGGGCGAAATAGTCGGTAAAGTTGTACTGGATGGCATGGTAGATATAAGGGGAAAAGCCGATCCCGGTGGCGTCCTTAAAATCTTTATAGGATCCATGATCGCCGCAATGCTCAAAGGCGTCGAAGAAGAATTCGCCGGTGTAGCCATAGACGCCTTTAAAGGTCCACCCACTACCGTTGTGATACCAGTCTCTTCTGACCCCCAGCGCCAGGCAGCGATCGTCGAAACTGTTATTCATGGTGCCCACCAGCAGGCTGTATTTCGACTGTTCAGAGAATTTCCGCTCCACGGAAAAAAAGTGGTTTTCGAAATTCTCGGTATATTGTCCGTGGTTATTGGTCAGATGGTAGACATAGGAACCGGTATTGACTGAATAGAGGTTAATTTCCTTCGCCTGCGCAACGGTGGCTAACCCGGCCAGGAGCATCACGCTTTTACCGCGCATCATCTCTCCTCAACTCTCTATGCCTGCCCATGGACAGAACGCGTGTGCCGTATTTACCGGTCGTTATACTGACAGAAGATCCGACAGGGAAATGGGGAAATAGATGACGGTGCTGAACAGCGACGTCGTTAGTAAAAAAGCGTAGCACACGCCTTATCCGCTCACAAAGTGGCCGGAGCGCGCCGTGTCCGCGATTTTCCCCTTTACCTTGCTGTGCAAAAAACAGACAAATCCTCACCTATTTTCCGCTATCATCGGGATCCGACGCGGAAGTAAGCCACCTGTCGACGACGGCGTTGCTGTGTACCCCCTTCCTGCGTCGGCACGCTTTCCCTGACACGAAAACTGTAACAAATGTTACACATTGTTCTCCTTCCGGTCGTCGCCAGTCCCGCTCTGCTGGTTTTACATACCTATCCTGCACAACCCCGCCTTTTTGTACAAGTTATAAAAGTAAAAATAACCTTTTAAATCAAACAATAAGAACACACACAAAAAATAATCCGTTACGTTGTACATATCGATATGAAAAAAGTTGTACATATCGGGATCACCGTCTATAGTTTTGGAGTGTTAACTGCTTGTTGCGCAACAAAGCGGGAACGTTTAGCGGTTGCGCGGTGAGTACGGTGGTGGTTCCTGGTTTTGCATTTCCTGTTTTTGACTTTGCGCGTATCTACGGTACGCCGAGACTTTTATTGTCAATTGCTTTATACGTGGGAGAGTTCGAGCTATGCATATTAAAAATACCATTCCAGCAGAGTTTGTCTTCAATTCAGCCCTGATGAAGAATATTGAAAATACGCTCATTAAGCAGCACAGAACGATTAATAATGAGCGGATGATTACGGAAATCCAGCACCGTCTGCAAACGGAAAGTAATCAAATACTCTCCGACCTCTATCTGCAGGCGCTGGATATGCTGTACAGCAAACCTCATCATTAAATAACCCCCGCGATGCTGGCAGCAGGTTTCGCCCTGCTCTGCCGGCGCGCCTGGGTCTCAATCGGCTAACTGGGGCAAAAAAAATGTCACACCATAATACTTGCTATCGTTCTGAGCATTACGACCTGTGGTTTGATAATCGTTTTCTTCTCTATGGGATGTCGCTGATTCTGAATAACCTGCCGGCATCTTACTTTCGTAAAAAACATGTTTTCTTTACCAGCGACAATTATTTCGCGGTACTGCAGCACGATTATAACCGTCGGGATACGTTATTTATTCTTTTAACCGAAGGTAACGATCTTAATTTTCTTAGTGAACTCCCTATGCTGCGGTTGCCGGCAGACTCAACGCCGGAAGAATTAAAAATCTTCCTGCATCAGCCCACCCGCTATTACAAAACCCACCCAGCGCCGGGCGCTTCGGTGCAGTTTACTGAGCGGGAAAAGAAAGTTATCCAGCTTATCAGTAATGGCGAAGCGGTCGCCAGCATTGGTCGGTCACTCAATCTGCATATCAAAACCATTTATCAGATCCGGCTGAATCTGATTAAAAAGCTCGGCTGTAGCGGTAGGACCGATTTTTTTAATATCAGCCGTAGCGAGGCCTTTAAATCCTGGAGTCAGATCCACCTGTAACCCGGCGCAAAAGTCCTGGCCTGTACAAGCAGGTCAGGACGATTAATTATTCCCGTGAAAATGGATGCTGAAGCCCTGCTCCTGCCAGTGGCTGAGCAGCTCTTCCTGCAGTGGCGTGGCAGCGCGTCCGGTCCAGACGAAGATATGCTGCCCGGGGAACAGCTCGGGCCGTGGCGACTCCAGCGGCTCGGCGAGGACGTTTACATGCCAGCCGCGCTGGGAAAGGCGCCATGCCTCCAGCCACAGACGCGTCCGGTCTTCATTGCTCCAGCCCACCAGCAGCGTCTCTTTGCCATTTTTTTTACGCGCTTCGGCGAGAAACAGCGCTACGCAGTCAATGAGCAGACCGTCCAGCAGGCTGCTAATCACCAGCGAGGTATTCTGATCGAGCTTGAGGCGCTGACGTACCGGCACTAACAGGCTATCAATAAGGGTGTCGACGGGGTGTTGATGACTCAGCGCCATTAATTTGGCACGGATTCTGGCGGGCTGCATATAACGCAGAATAGACATCATCTCTTCCTGAAGATGCGCGGATTCATCGCGCGCCACCGGCAGGTTATCCTCCAGCAGCGCTTTGACCTTCCCCACGGACACACCGCGCTCTATCCAGCGCTTGATCTCTTCAATGCGCAGGATATCTTCTTCATCAAACTGTCGATGCCCGCCTTCGCTGCGTTGCGGTTTCAGTAGCCCGTAACGCCGCTGCCAGGCGCGCAGTGTGACCGGATTGATTCCGCAACGTTCGGCGACTTCACCGATACTGTAAAACGCCATAGCAGCCTCACATCAACCTGATACTTAATACCTAAACTAACGAATTCAGGCATCCTGTACAACTCTATTTTCTTGTACAGATAAAGATATCAGGTTGTGGCTCACAGCGCGCGGGAAAAAAGATGAAAAAATATTTAGCGAATTTGACAGTGGTTCATTTCTTCTCCGGCCATGCGACGGCGGGCAGGCCCCCCAGGCGGGCGCCAGCGAATAAATTCCCCTGAAACTGCGAAATACCCGCTGATTCCAGCCACATCCACTCTTCAGCACGCTCAACGCCGACAGCAGAGACGGCAATCTCCAGCGAAAAACAGCATTTGATAATAGCCTGTACAATCGACTGGCGCGGCCCATCCTGATGGATGTTGCGGATCAGCTCATGGTCAATTTTAATTCGGTCGGGCTGATAGTGCGCCAGCAACGACAGTCCGGCAAATCCAGCGCCGAAGTGATCGATAGCAAGACTGATCCCTGCCCCCTTCAGTTTGCGTACCGCATCGGTAAAGTCATCCATTCGTGAAATGACCTCCCGCTCGGTAAACTCGACAATAATCTGCTCCGGAATCAGATCATTGCGGCTAATCTCATCGAGCAGGAAGGCCACCGCATTGGGCACTTTGACCAGCGTCATCGGCAGCAAATTAATACTTAATGCCTTATTACGTAAACCTAATTTACCCGCCAGCGACAGGGCGACGCGTTTACTGTGCAGGTCGGCGAGATAAATATCGTCCCCGGCCAGACCGGCAAAATAGGCGCCTGGAGACTGGCCATCCGGTGTACGCAATAGCGCTTCCCACGAAATGATTTCGCAGGCGAAAGGATCGACGATCGGCTGGAACGCAAAGGAGCAGCTTTCCGTCTTATCGATAATCGGGGTATCAGGATAGAACGTCTCCTTATCCGGAATAAAAACCCAACTATCAGCGGAAGGAATCTCAAAATAATTCGCTTTTTCCGTGGATTCGACAAAAGTACGGAAAAATTGCAGCGCCCGGTCATCGTAGGTGAGCTGATATTTTGATGTACCCCGGTCCATCACCACCTGCAGAACTTCCTCACGATCGTGTTCGCGTAAATCAAACAGTTCCATTCCGACCTTACCAAAACGACGGGACGGCGCATAATCGCAAAGCAACTCCACCAGATTATAGTGGCGAGGATCCTGGCAAATATGCTGATATATATCCTGTACGTTTTCTTCAGGCCCTTCAATAAGTTGGAAAAAATGAGTCCCGTTAAAAAGTAAAATACCGGTGACATCCGCCTGCCCATTTCGCTCGTTTGCCTTGGCAACCATGGCCTCGATCGATTTGAATGAGACATTGTCGCAGATATGGCTGCGATAAATGATGGTGGTTAGCATAGTGATTCCAGATGGGAGGGATAAGCATTCACAGTAGCAGTTATCAGGCTAATCGTCTTGTAAAACTACATTTTGTATTAACAAAAAAGATACACTAAAAAACCATATTTTGTGCAAGGTTTTTTCTTTTTTTCTTTCCTTGTACAACATGCAACGCTAAACCCTACCTTTACAAGTCAAAATCACCCCAAATAAAAACAAATATTTCATTAAAAATCATAAATTTAACAACAATAGCCGCATTATTGCGCAACTTTCTATGTACAAGTTAATAATTATTGTATAAGTTTATTGGCAGTTAACAGATGAGTGAAATTAAAGGAGCACATATGCAGCAGAATGGTTACATTCCAGATACAGCGAACGCAATTGCCCAGTATTTCAATAAAGCATCGTTACCTTCCCAACAGGAGACGCTGGGTCAGATCGTGATGGATATTCTTAATGAAGGACGCCATCTCAACCGCAAGGCGCTGTGTACCAAACTGTTGAACCGCCTTGACCGCGCCCGTGCTCCCGAAGAAGAGAGCCATTATCAAACCTTAATTGGTTTGCTGTTTGCCGGTCAGGAGTAACGTCATCGATCGTCGCCTGATGCAACAGACGCAGCAGAGATGGGGCGATCGCTGTCCATAAACCTGCTGCTGACCTGAATGGCCTTTGTCCATTCAGAAAAGAGTGGCATGCAGAGAGACGGTTATGAAAAGCAGTGAAACTGAGGAAATAACCGATGAAATCATCGGCGAGGCGGTTCTCGCGCTGTTGAAAACGAATCGCCCAATTACTACCCCGACCCTGCTGGTCCGGCTTCGGTTGATGCAGGCGACGGAGCCAGATTGCCAGCGACGAAAAATCATCGCGGCGGTGATCGAAGAAATTTGCGCAAAGCTAGCCCAACAACGCAAGCAAGCGCCTTTGCAGGTAAAGAAAATCAATGGCCGTTGGGAATCCAGAGGATCGCTGGCGCAAAGCAATATGGCGTCGGAAAGCAAAAAGATCCACTGATCGCCCCAACCATGGTGAATAAAACAGAGTGAGAATGTGATGAGACAGACTATGCATCAGCAACCCGATATTTACGCAGGACTGCAGGACACCGCGCTCTCAGACTATTTCCGTAACGCCGGTGATAAACTGGTTGATGAGTCCGCCGTCATGTCGCTCGCCATCAACAGTATTCTGCAGTCAGAGGGGCATCTGAACAATAAGGCCATTATCTTATGGCTGATTCAGGCGCTGGAAACCACCGATGACGTGGTCACCGCGGACGTCATCCGTAAAACACTGGAGATTGTCGTCGGCTACACCATGGACGATATCTAACTGGTCCGCCAACACAGCGCCTTCCCTACAGAGCCTGTCCGCTCTGATAAAAAAACCTCGCGACTGCGAGGTTTTTTCTTTTACTGCCGCCTGATGGTTTAGTGGGCGTTGACCACCACCCACATTGGGCCCTGCCCTACGGCATAGCGGCCTTTCTCCTGCAGCAGCCCCTGCTCGCCGGCAATTTCATACACCGCAATATGGTGCGACTTCTGACCTGCCGCAATCAGATACTTACCGCTGTGATCGAGGTTAAAGCCACGTGGCTGGGTTTCGGTCGGCTGATAGCCCTCAACAGCCAGCACGCTGCCATCTTCCGAGACGCTAAATACCGTGATGATGCTGGCGGTACGATCGCAGGCGTACAGATGACGGCCATCCGGTGTGATATGAATATCCGCAGCCCAGCGCACGCCGGTGAAATCCTGCGGCATCATATCCAGAGTTTGTACACATTCGATATTGCCATTCGGATCTTTCAGCTCCCAGACGTCGATTGAACTGTTCAGTTCATTGACGCAGTAGCCATACTGCTGGTTGGGATGGAACACCATGTGGCGTGGACCGGCCCCCTCAACGGTGGTCACTTCCGCCGGCTCCTGCGCCGAGAGGAAACCATCGTCGCTAAGCGTAAACAGGCAGATGCGATCCTGCTTCAGCGCAGGCACCCACAGGGTGCGATTGTCCGGGGAGATATTGGCCGAGTGGCACCCTTCCAGGCCTTCCACCACGGTGACGGTTTCACCCGGCAGACCGTCCTGCAGCGGCGTCACGCTGACGCAACCCTGATTATAGGAAGCGCTGAACACGAAGCGGCCATGATGATCGGTAGAAATATGGGTCGGGCTGCCCGGCAGCGCCGCTTCGCCAGCAAAGGTTAACGCCCCGTTATCCGGCGTGATGCGATAGGCCAGCACGCGAAACTCCGGACGAACGCCAACGTACAGGTACTCCTTGTTGGGACTGACCACCATCGGCTGTACCTGCCCCGGGGCATCAACCACCTGCACCAGCGTCAGTTTGCCGTCCGCTTCAAGACTCCAGACGTGGATTTGTTGGCTTTCCGGGCTGGCGGTATAAACGGTTTGTTTCATGACTACTCCTTCCCTCACTGCACATGGAATTTTCATTTTCAGGATAACAGCACCCTGAAAATTATAAGACATCCGCCCATGATACTCGCAAAGTCCAGCGGATTTCCGCCGGACAGCGGCACAAAGGGCATACAAACATTGACGGCAGATGTGGAAAAATTGGTCCTGACGCCACGGCGGTGTACCATCATGGCCAGGTCACTTTTCAACATCAACCGGAAATAACACATGACAACACGCGTGATTGCCCTGGATTTAGACGGCACGTTGCTCACCAGCAAAAAAATAATCCTTCCCGCTTCGCTGGAGGCGCTGGCTCGCGCCAGAGAGGCGGGCTATCAGGTGATCGTCGTTACCGGACGTCATCACGTCGCGATTCATCCTTTTTATCAGGCACTGGCTCTCGATACACCTGCAATTTGTTGTAATGGCACCTATTTGTATGATTATCACGCAAAAAAGGTTTTGGCCGCCGATCCGATGTCGGTCGATCACGCCGTCAGCCTGACCACTATGCTTGCCGAACAGCAGATTCACGGCCTGGCGTATGTAGATGATGCCATGCTTTTCGAGCAGCCCACCGGGCACGTGATCCGCACCCGCAACTGGGCGCAGTCGTTACCGGAGGATCAGCGCCCGGTCTTCAGCCAGGTCGACTCGCTGGCGCAGGCGGTCCGCGAAGTCAACGCGGTATGGAAATTCGCCCTCACTGACGATGATATTCCCCGTCTGCAGCGGTTTGCGCAGCAGGTCGGCGAGACCCTGGGACTCGAGTGTGAATGGTCGTGGCACGATCAGGTGGATATCGCTCGCGCCGGCAACAGCAAAGGCAAACGGCTGGCGCAATGGGTGGCCGACCAGGGGCTGTCGATGAAGGATGTCGTTGCCTTCGGCGATAACTATAACGATCTCAGTATGCTGGAGGCGGCGGGCACCGGGGTGGCGATGGGCAATGCGGTGGACGAGGTGAAAGCTCGCGCCAACGTGGTTATCGGCGACAATGAGTCCACCAGCATCGCCGAGTTTATCTACCGCCAGTTGTTGTAATCAGGCAGCAATCGACACGCTTTTGATCTGGGCAAACACCTGCTGGCCTGGCGCTATCGCCAGGTCGTCCCGCGCCCACGGGCTGATTCGGGCCCACAGCAGACGACCGCTCACCCTGAGCTGCACCTCAATCTGCCCGTTGACCTCCAGACACTGAACTACCTGGGCGCGCAAGATATTACGAATACTGGTCCCGGACGGTTGCGCTAACGTCAGCGAGACGTCCGACGCCTGAATGCGGATCCTTGCACTCTCGCCGGCGGGACGATCGAGTCGGTTAACCCACAGCAGCTGGTCCCCCAGCGCCAGGGCGGTCATCGCGTATTGCGGGTGCTGCGCGGCGACAGTGGCGCTGAGGATAGTGCTTTGCTGTTCCGCCGGCAGCCAGGGGTGCATCACGCTGCTGCTCCAGACCTCCTCCAGCGGACCGAACGCCTTCACCTTACCGGCCTCCAGCACCAGCACGCGATCGGCCAGATGCTGGATCTCATCCAGCGAGTGGCTGACGTAGAGCATCGGAATATGGATCTCCTGCGCCAGCCGCTGCAGGTAGGGCAACAGCTCGCGTTTGCGCGGAATGTCCAGCGACGCCAGCGGCTCATCCAGCAGCAGCAGCTCCGGTGCGGTCAGCAGGGCGCGGCCGATAGCCACCCGCTGCTTTTCGCCGCCAGACAGTCGGCCTGGCAGGCGATCCAGCAACGGCGCAATCCCCAACAGCTCCACCAGCTTATCGAACTGGCTGACCATGGATTTCGCCATCCCATACTGCAGATTGCCGCGCACTTTATAGTGAGGAAACAGGCGCGCATCCTGAAAGACATAGCCGATACGGCGCTGCTCCGGGGCCAGGCAGATACGCTGCGCGGTGTCGTTCAGCACCCGGCCATTGAGTACGATCCGCCCCGTCTGCGGACGGGTCAGGCCGCTGATGGCGTTGATCAACGAGGTTTTGCCCGCGCCGGAGACGCCAAAAATAGCGGTAATACCGCTGGCGGGCAGGGTTTCACGGATCTGCAGGCTGTGGCTGCCAAGGGTCTGGGTAAAGTCCAGTTCCAGCATCATTATCCTCCCATGCGCTGACGACTCACGCGGGCCAGCCATTCCGAAATCAATAGCGAGACCAGCGCCAGCACGATGGCGATAATACAGAGGCGGGCCGCCGCCCCTTCCCCGCCCGGCGTCTGGATCAAGGTGTACATCGCCGAAGGCAGGGTGCGCGTTTCGCCGGGAATATTGGAAACGAACGTGATGGTCGCGCCAAACTCCCCTAACGAGCGGGCGAAGGCCAGCACCGTGCCGACGATAATTCCCGGCAGGGTCAGGGGCAATGTTATGGTGAAAAATACCCGCCAGCGGCTGGCGCCAAGGGTTCTGGCCGCTTGTTCCAGTTTACTGTCCACCCCTTCCAGCGCCAGGCGGATGGCGCGCACCATCAGCGGGAAAGACATCACCGCTGCCGCCAGTACCGCCCCGCGCCAGCTGAAGGCAAAGCTGATGCCGAACCAGTCATACAACCAGCTGCCAATAAATCCGCGTCGTCCCATGGCCACCAGCAGCAGATACCCGACCACGACCGGCGGCAGCACCAGCGGCAGATGGAGAATACTGTCGAGCAGGGCCTTGCCGGGAAAGGAACGCCGTACCAGCAGCCAGGAAAAAAAGATCCCGAAGGGTAAGCTCAATACCACCGCCAGGGAGGAGACTTTCAGGCTCAGCAGCACCGCCTGCCATTCGGGTTCGCTCAGAAACATCAGTGAGTGGTAAATCCGTAACGTTTAAAAATAGCGGAGGCTTCCGGCCCTTTCAGGTAGTCATAGAAGGCGCTCACGACCGCGTTGCGGTGACCATCGACAATCGCCAGCGGGTACTCGACTTTCTGATGCGAGGCTTCCGGGAAGGTGCCAACCACTTTCACCCCTTTGCTGGCTACGGCATCGGAGCCATAGACAATCCCCAGCGGCGCTTCGTTGCGCTCCACCAGCGCCAGCGCGCCGCGAACGTCTTCAGCCGGGGCGAGCTTCGGCGACAACGTCTCCCAGGCACCGAGTTTCTGCAGCGCTTCTTTGGCATAAATACCGGCCGGGACATGCTGCGGATCGCCCACCGCCAGACGGCCTCCTTTCAGCAGGCTGGTCCAGTTGGTTTTCTCATCAATGGTTATCGTCCCCTGTTCGCTGGCTTTTGGCGCGACCACCACCAGGCTGTTGCCAAGCAGGGTCGTACGGGTCGCCGTATCAATGGCTTTTTTCTCTACCGCGTAATCCATCCATTTCTGATCGGCGGAGATAAACAGATCCGCCGGCGCGCCCGCTTCAATCTGCCGCGCCAGCGTCGACGACGAGGCAAACGACGACACAACATCGACGTTTTTTTCTTTCTTATACGCCTGGGCAATATCCTGCATCGCGTTAGTTAACGACGCGGCGGCGAAAACGGTCACTTTCCCCTCTTGCGCCAGTGCCTGCCCGGCGACGAACAGCGTGAGTGATGCCCCGATAAAGCCGCGTAACCAAGAACCTGCCATCTGAATCTCCTGTCAATTCGTTATGTAGTCGATAATATAACGGTAAGCCAGGCTTTTTTATAGTGACTCAGAACAATAAAACGAAGGGAAAATATAGAGGAAGGAAATAGCACAGCGCCCGGTTAAACCGGGCGCCGGGAAATCAGTGATTTTGCTGGCTGCGATCTTTACGACTTACACCGGAAAAGACGTTGAACACTTCGCCGAGGCCGTAAATCAACCCCAGGATCACCGCCATCACCACCGGTACCATGATGACCGCAAAAACCAGACTTTTCAAAAGCTCTAACATGGTTCACTCCAGATAGTACGATACCCTGATTGTAACGGTTTCAGCCGAAAAAACACGCCCCATTTGTGCGGTGGGAAGTAACAAAACCGCGCAGCAGCATTTTGCATCAGGGCCGCTATCAGTCACAATAGGCTTTTTGTCAGGATACGATTATGCAGGCCGAAATTCTTCTCACCCTTAAGCTACAGCAGCGCCTGTTTGCCGATCCCCGGCGGATCGCCCTGCTTAAACAGATTGACCAGACCGGTTCGATAAGCCAGGGGGCAAAGCACGCGGGCATCAGCTATAAGAGCGCGTGGGATGCGATCAACGAGATGAACCAGCTCAGCGAACAGCCGCTGGTGGATCGCGCCACCGGGGGTAAAGGCGGCGGCGGCGCGGTGTTGACCCGCTATGGGCAGCGCCTGATCCAGCTGTACGATCTGCTGGCGCAGATCCAGCAGAAAGCCTTTGACGTCCTCAGCGATGACGATGCCCTGCCGCTGGACAGCCTGCTGGCGGCTATTTCACGCTTTTCTCTGCAAACCAGCGCCCGTAACCAGTGGTTCGGCACCATTACCGGTCGCGATCGCCAGCGGGTACAGCAGCACGTCGAGGTGCTGCTGGCCGACGGGCAGACCCGCCTGAACGTCGCCATTACCGCGCAGAGCGCTAAGAAGCTGGGGCTCGATGAGGGCCAGGAGGTGCTGGTGCTGCTGAAAGCGCCCTGGGTCGGCATCACCCTTGACCCGGACGTGGCCCGCCAGGCTGATAACCAGTTACCTGGCCGCATCAGCCATCTCGAATGCGGGTCCGGACAGTGCGAAGTGCTGATGACCCTGGCGGACGGCCAGACCCTGTGCGCCACCCTGCCGCAAGCGCACACGTCTGGCCTGGCGGAAGGGACGGAGGCGATCGCTTACTTCAATGCCGATCGCATCATTCTCGCGACGTTATGCTGACCCCATTGACATTACGCGCCTGAAGACGTATCCCTGATGCACATCGCTGCAAAAAATGGGATACATCATGTCATCATTGCAAATTTCGCAAGGCACGTTTCGCCTGAGCGATACAAAAACCTTAAAAATAGACCATCTGCGCGTGACCACCGGTGAAAGCTGGGCGTTTGTCGGCAGTAACGGCAGCGGCAAATCTGCCCTCGCGCGGGCGCTTGCCGGCGACCTGACCTTGCTCAGCGGCCAGCGCGAAAGCCAGTTCTCCCGCGTGACCCGCCTCTCCTTCGAACAGTTGCAGAAGCTGGTCAGCGACGAGTGGCAACGCAATAACACCGACCTGCTCAGCCCCGGTGAAGAAGATACCGGTCGCACCACGGCGGAGATTATCCAGGATGAGGTAAAAGATCCTGCCCGCTGCGCGCAGCTTGCCGAACAGTTTGGCATCAGCGCCCTGCTGAACCGGCGGTTTAAGTATCTGTCGACCGGCGAAACGCGTAAGACCCTGCTGTGCCAGGCCCTGATGAGCGATCCGCAACTGTTGATCCTCGACGAGCCCTTCGACGGCCTCGACGTCAGTTCCCGCCAGCAGCTGGCCGCCCTGCTGGCCGACCTGCATCGCGCCGGCATCACCCTGGTGCTGGTTCTCAACCGCTTCGATGAGATCCCGGAGTTCGTGCAATTTGCCGGCGTGCTGGCTGACTGCACTCTCATCGACACCGGCGCGACGTCGTCCCTGCTGCAGCAGGCGTTGGTGGCCCAGCTGGCGCACAGTGAAAAACTGGACGGTATCAGCCTGCCGGAGCCGGATGTCCCGCCGGCCCGGCAAGCGCTGGCAGACACAGCGCCGCGAATCGTGCTCAATGACGGCGTGGTCTCCTATAACGATCGCCCGGTCATCAACCACCTTTCCTGGACCGTAAACCCGGGCGAACACTGGCAGATCGTCGGCCCCAACGGTGCCGGTAAATCCACGCTGCTGAGCCTGATCAGCGGCGATCATCCGCAGGGCTACAGCAACGATCTGACGCTCTTTGGCCGCCGTCGCGGCAGCGGCGAGACCATCTGGGACATCAAAAAGCATATTGGCTACGTCAGCAGCAGCCTGCATCTGGATTACCGGGTCAGCACCAACGTCCGCAACGTTATTCTGTCGGGTTACTTTGACTCTATCGGCATTTATCAGGCAGTTTCCGACAAACAGCACAAACTGGTACAGCAGTGGCTGGATATTCTCGGTATCGATAAACGTACCGCCGACGCGCCGTTTCATAGCCTGTCGTGGGGCCAGCAGCGGCTGGCGCTCATCGTCCGCGCGCTGGTGAAGCATCCGACCCTGCTGATCCTTGATGAACCCTTGCAGGGGCTGGATCCCCTCAATCGCCAGCTGGTGCGGCGCTTTGTCGACGTGTTGATTGGCGAAGGCGCGACGCAACTGCTGTTTGTCTCACATCATGCCGAAGACGCACCGGACTGTATTACCCACCGTCTGGCGTTTATCCCCAGTGGAGACGGTTACACTTATCAGCTCGGTCCCGTGGCCTGACGCCCTCTGCCAGGGGTCGAAAGATCCCTGGTATTTTTCAGAAAAATAGCGCCAAACAAACATAACACAATGAATTAAAATGAAAAATATAAAATTTACGCTATTTATATCTCAAGTGTAAACGATTCCACTAACTTGCCCTATGTCACACTTTTCACTTCTTTGATATGCTATCTTCCTCACAAACGATAAGCCGAATGGAGCGAATCATGAAAGTTCTGGTTACAGGTGGTAGCGGTTACATTGGAAGTCATACTTGCGTTCAACTGCTGCAGCAGGGACATGAGGTGGTGATCCTCGACAATCTCTGCAACAGCAAGCGCAGCGTACTGCCGGTGATTGAACGTCTTGGCGGCAAAGAAGCCACCTTTATTGAAGGCGATATTCGTAACGAAGCGCTGATGACGGAGATCCTCCACGATCACGCGATTGAAGCGGTGATCCACTTCGCCGGGCTGAAAGCCGTCGGGGAGTCCGTCGCCAAACCGCTGGAATATTACGACAATAACGTCACCGGCACACTGAAATTAGTCTCTGCCATGCGCGCCGCAGGCGTGAAGAACTTCATCTTTAGCTCCTCCGCCACCGTCTACGGCGACCAGCCGAAAATCCCGTATGTCGAAAGCTTCCCGACCGGTACCCCGCAAAGCCCCTACGGCAAAAGCAAACTGATGGTGGAACAGATCCTGACCGACCTGCAGAAAGCCCAGCCCGAGTGGAGCATTGCGCTGCTGCGCTACTTCAACCCGGTCGGCGCCCACCCGTCGGGCGACATGGGGGAAGACCCGCAGGGGATCCCGAACAACCTGATGCCTTACATCGCCCAGGTCGCCGTTGGCCGTCGCGAATCGCTGGCCATTTTTGGTAACGACTACCCGACCGAAGATGGCACCGGCGTGCGCGATTATATCCACGTGATGGATCTCGCCGATGGCCACGTCGCGGCCATGGAAAAACTGGCTGGCAAAGCCGGCGTGCATATCTACAACCTTGGCGCCGGCGTCGGCAGCAGCGTGCTCGACGTGGTCAATGCTTTCAGCAAGGCCTGCGGCAAACCCATTAACTACCATTTCGCGCCGCGCCGCGATGGCGACCTCCCGGCCTACTGGGCGGACGCTGCCAAGGCCGACCGCGAGCTGAACTGGCGCGTGACGCGCAACCTGGACGAAATGGCGCAGGACACCTGGCACTGGCAGTCCCGTCATCCGCAGGGTTATCCAGACTAAGGAACCTTCATGAGCGTATTTAACCCCGTTGACCATCCACATCGTCGTTATAACCCGTTAACCGGGCAGTGGATTCTGGTTTCTCCGCATCGCGCCAAGCGCCCCTGGCAGGGGGCGCAGGAAACGCCGGCAAAACAGACCTTGCCGGCCCACGATCCGGACTGCTTCCTGTGCCCGGGCAACACCCGCGTGACGGGCGACACCAACCCGAATTACACCGGTACCTACGTATTTACCAACGACTTTGCGGCCCTGATGACCGACACCCCGGACGCGCCGGAGAGTGACGACCCGCTGATGCGCTGCCAGAGCGCCCGCGGCACCAGTCGGGTGATCTGCTTCTCGCCAGACCACAGCAAAACGCTGCCGGAACTGAGCCTTGAAGCGCTGGAAGGCGTGGTTAAAACGTGGCAGGAGCAGACCGCGGACCTCGGGAAAAGCTACCCGTGGGTTCAGGTTTTTGAAAATAAAGGGGCAGCGATGGGCTGCTCCAACCCGCACCCGCACGGCCAGGTGTGGGCCAACAGCTTCCTGCCCAATGAAGCGGAACGGGAAGACCGTCTGCAGAAAGACTATTACGCCGCACAGGGCCAGCCGATGCTGCTGGACTATGTGCAGCGCGAACTGGCCGACGGCAGCCGCACGGTGGTCGACACCGAGCACTGGCTGGCGGTGGTGCCTTACTGGGCCGCCTGGCCGTTCGAAACGCTGCTGCTGCCAAAAGCGCATGTGCAGCGTATTACCGATCTCACCGACGCCCAGCGCAGCGATCTGGCGCTGGCGTTGAAAAAGCTGACCAGCCGTTACGACAACCTGTTCCAGTGCTCCTTCCCCTACTCCATGGGCTGGCACGGCGCGCCGTTTAACGACGAAGACCATAACCACTGGCAGCTTCATGCCCACTTTTATCCGCCGCTGCTGCGCTCCGCGACGGTCCGCAAGTTTATGGTTGGCTACGAAATGCTGGCCGAAACCCAGCGCGATCTGACCGCCGAGCAAGCTGCCGAACGACTGCGCGCCGTCAGCGACGTCCATTTTCGTGAATCCGGAGTGTAATGATGAGTCTGAAAGAGAAAACCCAAACCCTGTTTGCTGACGCCTTCGGCTACCCGGCCAGCCACGTGATTCAGGCGCCAGGCCGCGTCAACCTGATCGGCGAGCATACCGATTATAACGACGGTTTTGTGCTGCCCTGCGCCATCGACTACCAGACGGTGATCAGCTGTGCGCCGCGTGACGATCGTACCGTGCGGGTGATTGCCGCCGATTACGACAATCAGACCGATGAGTTCTCTCTCGACGCGCCGATTATCAGCCACGACACCCAGCAGTGGTCGAACTATGTCCGCGGCGTGGTAAAGCATCTGCAGCAGCGGAACAGCCACTTTGGCGGCGCGGATCTGGTGATCAGCGGCAATGTACCGCAGGGCGCGGGATTAAGTTCCTCAGCCTCACTGGAAGTCGCCGTCGGGACCGTTTTCCAGCAGCTGTATCATCTGCCGCTGGACGGCGCGCAAATTGCGCTGAACGGCCAGGAGGCGGAAAACCAGTTCGTCGGCTGCAACTGCGGCATCATGGATCAGCTGATTTCGGCGCTGGGTAAAAAAGACCACGCGCTGCTGATCGACTGCCGTTCACTCGGTACCAAAGCCGTCTCGATGCCGAAAGGCGTGGCAGTGGTGATCATCAACAGCAACTTTAAGCGTACCCTCGTCGGCAGCGAGTACAACACCCGTCGTGAACAGTGCGAAACCGGCGCGCGCTTCTTCCAGCAGCCCGCCCTGCGCGATGTCAGCCTTGAACAATTTAACGCTGTCGCCCATGAGCTGGATCCGATCGTCGCGAAGCGCGTACGCCATGTGCTGACGGAGAATGCCCGCACCGTGGAAGCCGCCAGCGCTCTCGAAAAAGGCGACCTGAAGCGGATGGGTGAGCTGATGGCCGAATCCCATGCCTCGATGCGCGATGATTTCGAGATCACCGTCCCGCAGATCGACACCCTGGTGGAGATTGTTAAAGCCGCGATCGGCGATAAAGGCGGCGTACGCATGACCGGCGGCGGCTTTGGCGGTTGTATTGTTGCGCTGGTGCCGGAAGATCTGGTCGATACCGTTCAGCAGGCCGTTGCCAACGAGTATGAAGCGAAAACCGGAATTAAAGAGACGTTCTATGTCTGCAAACCGTCACAGGGGGCAGGCCAATGGTAACGCAAACCACCGCGCTGGCGCCGGACGGCCAGCCATGGCAGCAGGTGACCCTGCGCAATAAGGCGGGGATGACCGTCACCGTGGCGGACTGGGGCGCGACGCTGCTCAGTGCCGAGGTGCCACTGGCCGATGGCAGCGTGCGTCGTCCGCTGCTGGGCTGCGCGACGCTGGAAGATTACTCCCGTCAGGCCGCGTTCCTCGGCGCCTCGGTAGGCCGCTACGCCAACCGTATTGGCAATAGCCGCTTCCCGCTTGACGGCCAGCTCGTTAACGTCACGCCGTCAAACGACGCGGGTCACCAGCTCCACGGTGGCCCGGAAGGGTTTGATAAACGTCGCTGGAATATCGTCCGCGCCGACGAGCAGGAAGTGCTGTTCGCCCTGACCTCGCCCGACGGCGATCAAGGCTTTCCGGGCACGCTGCAGGCCACCGCGCACTATCGTCTGACCGACGATAACCGCATCGCGATTACCTATCGCGCCACCGTGGATAAACCCTGCCCGGTGAACATGACCAATCACGTCTATTTCAACCTCGACGGTGTGCAGGGCGATGTGCGCCAGCACCAGCTGCAGATCCTCGCCCAGGCGTATCTGCCGGTAGAGAGCGATGGTATCCCGGGTGGTGAACTGAAAGATGTTGCTAACACCAGCTTTGATTTCCTCCAGCCGAAAACCATCGCCGCCGACTTCCTCGCCGACGCCGATCAGCAAAAGGTGAAGGGATACGATCATGCCTTCCTGCTGGACGCCAGAGGCGACGCCAACCAGCCTGCAGCCCAGGTCTGGTCGCAGGACGGCAAGCTGCAGATGACGGTCTATACCTCTGCCCCGGCGCTGCAGTTCTACTCCGGCAACTATCTCGGCGGCACGCCGTCGCAGACGACGCAGCCCTACGCCGACTGGCAAGGGCTGGCGCTGGAGAGCGAATTCCTGCCGGATTCGCCGAACCATCCGCATTGGCCGCAGCCGGACTGTGTATTACGTCCGGGTCAGGAGTATGTCAGCCTGACCGAATATCAGTTTATCGCCCGATAACCGCCAGCGCCCTCCATCGGGGGGCGCTATTTTTCGCCTCCCTCGCTATCTCCCCGCCTCTTTTTTCATCATCCTGCTCTATTTTCCGTCATTAAAGGACAAAAAAATAACCTGTGTATTACAAGCACCTTACACTGAGCCACTATTTTCGCTATGGTTAGGGATAAGCATTGCCGTGAGCCAAATCACGGCAATATAATGAGAATAGTTATCAATCAATAACACAGACACCATCACGTTCAGCGCGCCGTTCGCGGCGTGAAGGATGGCGTGTAGAGAGGAGTAAGAGAATGGCTGTAACTAAGCTGGTACTGGTTCGTCATGGCGAAAGCCAGTGGAACAACGAAAACCGCTTCACCGGTTGGTACGACGTTGATCTGTCCGAGAAAGGCGTTAGCGAAGCGAAAGCGGCAGGTAAACTGCTGAAGGCTGAAGGCTTTAGCTTTGATTTTGCTTATACCTCCGTGCTGAAACGTGCCATCCACACCCTGTGGAACGTGCTGGACGAACTGGATCAGGCCTGGCTGCCGGTGGAGAAGTCCTGGAAGCTGAACGAGCGTCATTACGGCGCGCTGCAGGGCCTGAACAAAGCGGAAACCGCGGAGAAATACGGTGACGAGCAGGTCAAACAGTGGCGTCGCGGCTTCGCCGTCACTCCGCCGGAGCTGACCAAAGACGACGAACGCTACCCGGGCCACGATCCGCGCTATGCAAAACTGACCGACGCGGAACTGCCGACCACTGAAAGCCTGGCGCTGACCATCGACCGCGTCGTGCCTTACTGGAACGAAACCATTCTGCCGCGCCTGAAAAGCGGTGAGCGCGTGATCATCGCCGCTCACGGTAACTCCCTGCGCGCGCTGGTGAAATACCTCGACAACATGGGCGAAGACGAGATCCTCGAACTGAACATCCCGACCGGCGTACCGCTGGTGTATGAGTTCGATGAAAACTTCAAGCCGATCAAACATTACTATCTGGGCAACGCGGAAGAGATCGCGGCGAAAGCTGCTGCCGTCGCCAACCAGGGTAAAGCGAAGTAATTCCTCCCGGTGAGAACAAAAAAGCGTGGAAATCTCCACGCTTTTTTTATTGCCTGCGCCAGCGCAGATTCGCTTAGCCGCGGCGGGTTTTCACCGCTTCCGCCAGCTGGCGCAGGATCGTTTCGGTATCCTCCCAGCCGATGCAGGCGTCGGTAACGCTCTTGCCGTAAGTCAGCGGTTCACCGCTCTCGAGGCTCTGGTTGCCTTCCACCAGATGGCTTTCAATCATCACGCCCATGATCGCCCGCTCACCGCCGGCAATCTGCTGGCATACGTCGGCGCC
The DNA here is from genome assembly GCF_048589245.1 of Klebsiella sp. 10982. NCBI lineage: Bacteria > Pseudomonadati > Pseudomonadota > Gammaproteobacteria > Enterobacterales > Enterobacteriaceae > Klebsiella > Klebsiella sp. 10982. Next base: position 143,189 of record NZ_JBMAXV010000005.1, on the reverse strand, counting down.
CACTTCCATCTGCTTCTTGAACTGCTTGCTGGAGTTGGCATGGCTGAAGTCGATCATCACCTGCGCCGGCAGGCCCGCTTTCGCCAGGCCGATCTTCACATCCGCCACGTGCTTCGCGCTGTAGTTCGGCTCTTTGCCGCCGCGTAAAATAATATGGCAGTCGCCGTTACCGCTGGTATTCACGATGGCGGAGTGGCCCCACTTGGTGACCGACAGGAAACAGTGCGGTGCGCCAGCGGCGTTAATCGCATCGATAGCCACCTTGATGGTGCCATCGGTACCGTTTTTAAAGCCCACCGGGCAGGAGAGTCCGGAAGCAAGCTCACGGTGCACCTGGGATTCGGTAGTACGCGCGCCAATGGCGCCCCAGCTCATCAGATCGGCGACATACTGCGGGGTGATCATATCGAGGAATTCCCCCGCCGCCGGCAGGCCGCTGTCGTTGATGTCCAGCAGCAGTTTGCGCGCAATGCGCAACCCGTCGTTGATGCGGAAGCTGTTATCCATATGGGGATCGTTGATAAGCCCTTTCCAGCCAACGGTGGTGCGCGGTTTTTCAAAATAGACCCGCATGACGATCTCGAGCTCACCTTTCAGCGCCTCGCGCAGGGGCAGCAGACGGGAAGCGTACTCTTTCGCCGCCGCCGGATCGTGAATAGAACAGGGCCCGATCACTACCAGCAGACGATCATCATCGCCCTTGAGGATCTGATGGATCGCTTTGCGAGCATGTGCAACGGTGTTTGCAGCATTTTCGGTAGCAGGGAATTTTTCCAGGAGCGCAACGGGAGGTAATAATTCGTTGATCTCTTTAATGCGTAAGTCGTCGTTCTGATAATTCATCTTCTTTCCAGCGTTGCCATACTTATTCAATGAAATGCAATCCCTCCAATCTATCTCTTCGCTGAAAAAGTGTAAACGTGATTTTACAGTAGTGATGGAATAATCCTGGAAATAGGCAAAAATACGCCATAAAGTAGCGAAACCAGGCGCATGCACTACAATATTTAACTGTTAAAGCTAATTAAGTCTTACGTTTCAGGATTATATAGTGACACTGCGATCGTCTGCGGAGTCTTTAACCATAACGAGTCAGATCCCTGGCACACTCAACGAGGGAGACGTTTTTACCGCTTCCCGACTCAACAGGAGTATCCGATGAATATGAAAAAACTGACGACCCTTTTGCTCACCGCCACTTTAAGTCTTGCCAGCGGCGCAGCCCTGGCGGCAGATACCGGCGCCCAGTCCAATAACGGTCAGGCCAACGCTTCCGCGGATGCCGGCCAGGTGGCGCCGGATGCCCGTGAGAACGTGGCGCCAAATAACGTGGATAATAGCCAAATCAATTCAGGTTCTGGCGGCACCATGCTTCATCCTGACGGCTCGACGATGACCCAGGATAATATGTCGAGTGATGAAGTGCATAAAAACTCGATGTGTAAAGACGGTCGCTGTCCGGATACCGGGAAAAAACTGGATAACGGCGGCAACACGACCCAAGACAACAGCAAGACCGACGGCACCACCCAGTAATTGAGGCGGTGGGTACAAATAGAGAAAGGCGAGCCCGGCTCGCCTTTTCTTCGTTTGTTATCGCCCTCTGTTTATGATGTCATAGCGTAATAATGATAACTATCAAGGGACGACACTATGGCGCACCCGCATTCGCACACCCCAGCTCAGGCTCCGGATAACAGCAACGCCCGCCGGCTGCTTTGGGCGTTTATCGTCACCGCCGGTTTTATGCTGATTGAAGCTATCGGCGGCGCTATCTCCGGCTCGCTGGCCCTGCTGGCGGATGCTGGCCATATGCTCACCGACTCCGCCGCCCTGCTGTTTGCGCTGCTGGCGGTTCGCTTCGCCAGCCGCCCACCAAATGCCCGCCATACCTTTGGCTGGTTGCGTTTAACCACCCTGGCGGCGTTTCTCAATGCTATTGCTCTGGTGGTGATCACCATTCTGATTGTCTGGGAGGCGATTCAGCGCTTCCAGCATCCGCAGCCGGTAGCCGGCGTGACGATGATGGTCATTGCCGTCGCCGGTCTGCTGGCCAACGTGCTGGCGTTTTGGATCCTGCATCGTGGCAGCGAAGAGCGGAATCTCAACGTGCGCGCCGCAGCGCTACACGTGCTCGGCGACCTGCTGGGCTCGGTTGGCGCGATTGTGGCGGCCGTGGTGATCCTCACCACCGGCTGGACGCCTGTCGACCCGATTCTTTCCGTGCTGGTCTCCTGCCTGGTATTACGTAGCGCCTGGCGATTACTGAAGGAAAGTCTGAATGAACTGCTGGAAGGCGCGCCGCGTTCGCTGGATGTGGCGGCCCTGCAGCGGGATATCCGTCGCTCTATCCCGGAGGTACGCGATGTTCACCACGTCCACGTCTGGCTGGTGGGGGAAAAACCGGTGATGACGCTCCATGTTCAGGTGGTCCCGCCGCACGATCATGATGCGTTACTCAACCGTATCCTGCATTTCCTGGAACATAAATATGAAATTGAGCATGCCACGGTGCAGATGGAGTACCAGCCCTGCAGCGGCCCGGAGTGCCATCTCAACACGATGCACGCCGGGCACGATCATCACCACCACCATTAGCCAGAAAACGCGTGAGAACCTCGCTCACGCGCGCTGTTTATCCACATCCGGCTGCCGTTCAGCGCAATGAACGTCAGCAAGAGGTATTCCAGCGACATGGCATAGACGCCCTGGCGGGCAAAAATCACCACGCTTATCACGTTGACAATCACCCACAGCAGCCAGTTTTCAACATACTTGCGGGTCATTAAGATCATCGCCACCACCGACAGCACCGTCATGCAGGAGTCCCAGAACGGGAAGGCATCCGGCTGCAGCACCGGCATGGAGACCTGCAGACCCAGCGCTTGCATCAGGCTGACCGCGATCCGCGTCAGGAAAGCAAAAAACGGGTTGATAAACAGGGTCAGCAAGCCGATCGCCACCACGCAGGCCGCCAGCCAGCCCAGCGCTTTGCTGCGCGGCAGCCAGCGGATCTGCAGCTCAGCCTCATGGTTGCTGCTTTGTCGCGACCAGGCATACCAGCCGTAAACGTTAGCGGCAAAGAAGAACAGCTGCAGCAGCAGGCTGGCATACAGCTGGATCTGAAAGAAGATGATGGCAAACAGCGTGACGTTGACCAGTCCAAAAGCATAGTTACTGATCTTCTCCAGGCTCGCCAGCCAGATACACAGCAGCCCGGCGATGGTCCCCACGGCCTCAATCCATGACAGATCGTACCCCCCGGCGCCGATGGGTATGTGTACTAAAATATTCTGCGTGCTAAAAAAATCCATTTTATCCCCTCAGCGTCTGCCGACGCGACAATAGGTTATCCCCGTAGTGTAGCTGCAAAATCCAGCATCCGGTTAAGCGGAATTAATGCGCCGGTCCGTAGCGCTTCGTCAACGTGAATTTCATGTTCAGCTCCGCCCTGTTCAAGCCCCTCGGCAATGGCTTTCAGGCCGTTCATCGCCATCCACGGGCAGTGCGCGCAGCTGCGGCAGGTCGCCCCTTCGCCAGCGGTAGGCGCTTCCAGCAATGTTTTTTCCGGTACCGCCTGCTGCATTTTATAGAAGATACCGCGATCGGTGGCCACGATCAGCTGGCGCTGGGGCAGGCTTTTCGCCGCCGCAATCAGCTGGCTGGTGGAGCCTACGGCATCCGCCATCTCGACAATCGCCTGCGGCGACTCGGGATGGACCAGCACGGCGGCTTCCGGGTGAAGAGCCTTCATCCGCGTCAGCGCCTGGGTTTTAAACTCATCATGCACGATGCACGCCCCCTGCCAGCACAGCACGTCTGCGCCGGTCTGACGCTGGACGTAGCGGCCAAGGTGGCGGTCCGGCGCCCAGAGGATCTTTTGACCAAGACTATCCAGATGGTCAATCAGTTCGACGGCGATGCTGGAGGTGACCACCCAGTCGGCACGAGCCTTCACCGCGGCGGAGGTGTTGGCATAGACCACCACGGTGCGATCGGGATGGGCATCGCAGAAGGCGTTGAATTCCTCAATCGGACAGCCCAGATCCAGCGAACACTCTGCGTTCAGGGTCGGCATCAGAATGGTCTTTTCCGGGCTGAGGATTTTGGCGGTTTCCCCCATAAAACGCACCCCGGCGACCAGCAGCGTGGAGGCTGAATGACGGGCGCCAAAGCGCGCCATCTCCAGCGAGTCGGCGATACAGCCGCCGGTCTCTTCCGCCAGCTGTTGAATTTCGGGATCGGTGTAGTAATGCGCCACCATCACGGCGTCGCGCTCGCGCAGCAGGCGCTTGATTTTTTCACGATAAAACTGCTTTTCGTCGACGGTCAGCGGCTGCGGTTTCGCTGGGAAGGGATAAATCGCCGTTTCAGGATCAAACATTACGCTCATCATGCAATCTCGTTTTACTGGCTTAACTCTAAGACCGTCAGTATGGCCTGTCTGCGCCTTAATACGGTCATGGTGTTTTATATGCTAAACAAGATAGCCGATTGCGAGCAAAATGTCGTGATGAATTTTGTACATGAGCACCTATTCCCCGGGGACGATGCTACGCATCTTCCCGGGCTACCGGTTCGTGCCTTATGGCGTCACGGTAAGCGGCGGCAGGGGGTCATGCTGAAGTAGGATTGTGGAGAATGACGCATAGCAAAAAGGCGCCTTTAGGGCGCCTTTTTACATTGGTGGGTCGTGCAGGATGACTCGGCTTCGCCTCGCCCTTCGGGCCGTCGCCGCAAGCGGCTCCGTTGTCTCACTACGTTCGACCCGAACCTGCGGCAGGTTCGAATCGTTGAGTTCTACGCATAGCAAAAAGGCGCCTTTAGGGCGCCTTTTTACATTGGTGGGTCGTGCAGGATTCGAACCTGCGACCAATTGATTAAAAGTCAACTGCTCTACCAACTGAGCTAACGACCCTTGCGGGATTTTACTGCTGTCATCATTCAGGATGGTGGGTCGTGCAGGATGACTCGGCTTCGCCTCGCCCTTCGGGCCGTTGCTGTCGCAACGTTATCCTTCACGTTCAACATCTAAGTTAAATGCTGAAATTGGTGGGTCGTGCAGGATTCGAACCTGCGACCAATTGATTAAAAGTCAACTGCTCTACCAACTGAGCTAACGACCCGCTCTGGTACTACCTGAATAATTTCACTCGACACCAATAGTGAAATTGGTGAGTCGTGCAGGATGACTCGGCTTTGCCTCGCCCTTGGGGCCGTTGCTGACGCAACGTTATCCTTCACGTTCAACATCTGAGTTAAATGCTGAAATTGGTGGGTCGTGCAGGATTCGAACCTGCGACCAATTGATTAAAAGTCAACTGCTCTACCAACTGAGCTAACGACCCGAGTGGTGGGTGATGACGGGATCGAACCGCCGACCCCCTCCTTGTAAGGGAGGTGCTCTCCCAGCTGAGCTAATCACCCGAAACTGCGCTGGATACTACTGATACTGCGTCCACCGACCCCATCATTCACGTTTAACACCGACGTCCGATGTTAAAGATGGTGGGTCGTGCAGGATTCGAACCTGCGACCAATTGATTAAAAGTCAACTGCTCTACCAACTGAGCTAACGACCCGGTGGTGGGTGATGACGGGATCGAACCGCCGACCCCCTCCTTGTAAGGGAGGTGCTCTCCCAGCTGAGCTAATCACCCGATACTACGCTGGATACTGCTAAGTGGTGGGTCGTGCAGGATGACTCGGCTTCGCCTCGCCCTACGGGCCGTTGCTGACGCAACGTTATCCTTCACGTTTTACTATCGCGTTCCACCAGAACGATTGGTGGGTCGTGCAGGATTCGAACCTGCGACCAATTGATTAAAAGTCAACTGCTCTACCAACTGAGCTAACGACCCACTCTGGCATCGCTTTGGGCTTGTTTGATATCCCTTGGCAACGGCGGCATATATTACTGATTTCAGAATTCAGCGCAACTAAAATTTCGATAAAGATCACTTAACTGCTGGCGATTCAGGCGACAAGACCAGAAATAACGCGATTTCTGGTCATGCCATAATCAACCAAGAGCATTAAGACGTTTTTGCGCTTGTTTGGCACCATCGGTACCGGGGAATTTATTGATCACCTGCTGGTAAACCGCTTTCGCTTTCGCAGTATCACCTTTGTCCTGCATGATCACGCCGACTTTAAACATCGCGTCTGGCGCTTTCGGCGATTTCGGGTAGTTCTTCACTACCGAGGCGAAGTAAAACGCCGCATCGTCTTTTTTCCCCTTATTGTAGTTCAACTGTCCGAGCCAGTAGTTAGCGTTCGGCTGATAGGTTGAATCCGGGTACTTTTTAACGAAGTTCTGAAACGCCACCATCGCGTCATCCTGGCGTGAGGCATCCTTCACCAGAGCAATGGCGGCATTGTAATCGGTGTTCGCATCGCCGGTCATCGCCGGGGCGCCTGACGAGGCCGCTGGCGCTGCGCTGGCGGTAGCCGCGCTCTGATCGCCAGAAGACGACGAAGCCTGCGCACCTGATGCTGCCGCTGCGCCGCCTCCGCTGCTCAGACTATCTATCTGCAGCAAGATCTGCTTCTGGCGCTCAACGATCTGATTCAGCTGATACTGGTTTTCCTGGATCTGACCACGGAGAGAATCAATGTCAGTCTGATTATCAGAGAGTTGTTGCTGGAGTTGGGTTAAAAGCTGGCTGTGAGCATTGGAAATACGCTCGAGTTGAGTGACACGGTCTTCGACCGAGCCTGAGCCGACACTACTGATTGGCGCCTGAGCAAAAGCGGCCCAGGGGGCCGCTATGCCAACCAGTAACGACAGACTCAATAAATGATGTCTGAAGTTACTGCTCATGCAATTCTCTTAGTAAACCAGTACGGCGCGACGGTTTTTGGCATATGCCGCTTCGTCATGACCCAGTACTGCAGGTTTTTCTTTACCGTAAGAAACGATGGAGATCTGATCGGCAGAAACACCTTTGCCCTGCAGATACATCTTAACGGCGTTAGCACGACGCTCACCCAGAGCGATGTTGTATTCCGGCGTACCGCGCTCATCCGCGTGACCTTCTACAGTCACTTTGTAGGACGGGTTGCTACGCAGGAAGTTAGCGTGCGCGTCCAGCATCGCAGCGAAGTCAGAACGGATATCGTACTTGTCCAGATCGAAGTAAACGATGTTGTTCTGCTGCAGCTGCTGCATCTGCAGACGAGCTTGCTCTTCAGAAGACATGTTGCCGCCGTTACCGTTAGCGTCCATACCAGTGCCGGCACCCAGCATGCCTTCACCGCTCTGGTCGTTGCTGGCGTTCTTGTTAGAAGAACACGCCGCGATTGCCATAACCGGCAGAGCGATCATCAGCCCTTTCAGCACTTTGTTCAGTTGCATTTCTTTGATTCCTTTAATAATCAATTATTTATTATCACAGATACGGCGACCAGGCAGGTGATTTTACCTGTCCATCAGTTGCCGGAAGACGCGCTTTGAAACGCCCATCTGTAGAAACCAGATTCAGCACGGATCCCATCCCCTGAGAAGAGCTGTAGATTACCATAGTGCCGTTAGGTGCCAGACTTGGCGTTTCGTCTAAAAACGTTGATGACAGAACCTGTACACCACCCGCTTCCAGATCTTGTTTGGCAATGTGCTGCTGCCCGCCGGCCGAGCTAACCATTACCATGATTTTACCATCCGCGCTCACGTCGGCGTCCTGGTTCTGCGAACCTTCCCAGGTGATACGCTGCGGCGTGCCGCCATTGATATTGACTTTATACACCTGCGGACGACCGGCCTGGTCAGAGGTGAAGGCCAGGTTCTGGCTGTCCGGGAACCAGGTTGGTTCAGTGTTGTTGCTGCGACCGTTGGTCACCTGACGAATCTGACCCGAGCCCAGATCCATTACATACAGGTTCAGGCTACCGGTTTTCGACAGGGCGAAGGCCAGTTTAGAGCCATCCGGTGAGAACGCCGGCGCGCCGTTGTGCTGCGGGAAGGAGGCGATCTGACGCACTGCGCCGTTCGCCAGGGTCTGCACCACCAGCGCAGAACGACCGCTTTCAAAGGTCACGTAAGCCAGTTTAGCGCCGTCAGGAGACCAGGCCGGAGACATCAGCGGCTGGGAGGAGCGGTGCACCACAAACTGGTTATAACCGTCATAGTCGGAGACGCGCAGCTCGTACGGGAACTGACCGCCGTTGGTCTGCACCACGTAGGCGATACGGGTACGGAAAGCGCCTTTAATACCGGTCAGCTTTTCAAATACCGCGTCACTGGCAGTGTGCGCCGCATAGCGCAGATACTGTTTGGTGACTTTGAAAGAGCCTTGTGCCAGCGTTGTGCCCGGCGCGCCGCCGGTATCCACCAGCTGATACGCCACCTGATAAGAACCATCCGGGTTTGGCGTGACCTGACCGACGACCACGGCATCGATACCCAGCGCAGACCAGGCTGCAGGCTGCACTTCCTGGGCACTGGTCGGCTGCTGCGGCAGACGCGAGCGATCCAGCGGGTTGAATTTACCGCTGTTGCGCAGGTCAGCTGCCACGATACCGCCAACATCTTCCGGCGCAGCGCCCTGGCCGGCCCACTGGAACGGTACCACGCCGATAGGGCGCGCCGAGTCCACCCCCTGGGTGATCTCGATACGTACTTCTGCGTGCAGCACCGCCGCCCACAGCATTAAAAAACCAAATGCTACTCGTAATGCCTGCTTCATCATATCTCCCTTATCCGGGCGGAAAGCCCACGATAATTTAGCAGAATGTTAACAAACCCAAATACACAAAACTACCAAAACCCATGACCGCCCTATATTCTTTTCCCCCGCTGGCGCGAGGGAAAAAGCGCTTAAGGTTTGAAGTCCAGTGGCGCATTTTTGAACGTTTCATAAACAGCCTGCGAAGGCGGTTTAGGGAATTTGCTCATCCGACTGGTTGCCGCCAGCATTTGCTGACAGAAGGCCGGATCGCCGCCTTCCGATTTCACACTCAATAACGTTCCATCCTGAGCCAGGTTTACGCGCAACGTACATACTTTACCCTTGTACGTATCCCAGTCATAGAGATGTCCTTTAATCGCGGCCTGCACCTGCGAAATATAGCTGGCAATCTCCGCCTGAGACGCACCGCCCTGCCCCGGTTTACTTCCTTTAGCAGGTGAAGAGCCACCTGTGCTACCGCTGGTGCTACCTTTCGGCGCATTCTTACCCGAACTCAGATCGCCAAGCAGGTTGTCAACGCCGTCCGCTTCTTTCGCCGCCGCCGCTTTTTTCGCTGCCGCGGCTTTTGCTGCTGCCGCTTTGGCCGCTTTGTCGGCGGCAGCCTTCTCTGCTGCTGCCGCTTTGGCTGCCGCCGCTTTTTCAGCGGCTGCGGCTTTCTCGGCAGCGGCCTTCTCAGCGGCTGCTTTTTGTGCGGCAGCTTTCTCAGCAGCCGCTTTTTCTGCCGCTGCCTGCTTAGCCGCTTCCTGCTGGGCTTTCTTCTCCGCTTCCTGCTGGGCTTTCTTCGCTGCTGCCGCTTCCGCTTTCTTCTGTGCCTCTGCCGCGGCTTTCGCTGCTTCGGCTTCCGCCTGTTTTTTGGCATCGGCGGCGGCTTTCGCTGCGGCAGCTTCGGCCTGTTTCTTCGCGTCAGCGGCGGCTTTTGCTGCGGCCAGCTCTGCCGCTTTTGCCTGGGCGTCTGCCTTCGCTTTTGCATCAGCAGCCGCTTTAGCAGCGGCTTCCTGCGCTTCTTTGGCCTGCGCATCCGCTTTGGCTTTCGCCGCCGCGGCAGCCTTGGCAGCCGCTTCCTCAGCCTGCTTCTGCTGTTCCTTCGCTTCTTTCGCCGCTTCCTGCGCCTGCAGCCGTTCCTGTTCGAGCTGTTTCAGCCGTTCCTGTTCCGCCGCCTGTTTCTCACGTAACTCTTCTGCCTGCTGCTGCGCCTGTTTTTCACGCTGTTCAGCGGCGCGACGTGCGCTGGCCTGCTGCTGTTGCTGACGGTTATAGTTATTTACCACCGCCCCCGGATCGACCATGACGGCATCAATCGACGATCCCCCACCGCCGCCGGCAGAGGCATCCAGATGCTCGTCAAACGAACTCCAGATCAGCAGCGCGATCAGAATGATGTGCAGCGCGACTGAAATGATGATCGCTCGTTTAAGCTTGTCGTTTTGTTCGGTTGCCTTTGACACTATCGGTTCCCAAAAACTGTTCGCCTGTACCCGCGATACGCACCGACGGCGAGCGATACTCGCCACCGGACGCCGCGCGGACGCACCTACCTGAAGCGATTAAATAGGTTTGGTCATCAAGCCGACCGATTTAACCCCTGCACTATGCAACAGGTTCAGCGCTTTAATAATTTCATCGTAAGGGACGTCTTTCGCACCGCCGATCAGGAACACCGTTTTCTCATTGGCTTCAAGACGTCGCTTCGCTTCGGCAATCACCTGCTCCGGCGGCAGCTGGGACAGCGTCTCCTGCCCCACTTTCACGCTGTACTGCCCTACCCCGGAGACTTCTACAATCACCGGCGGATCGTCATTGCTTTTCACCGCTTGCGATTCCGTGGCGTCCGGCAGATCGACTTCCACGCTCTGCGTAATGATCGGCGCCGTTGCCATAAAGATCAGCAACAGCACCAGCAGGACATCCAGCAGCGGAACGATGTTGATCTCGGACTTCAGTTCGCGACGTCCGCGTCCACGTGCTCTGGCCATGGCTTACCCCTTATTGCTTTCGCTGCTGGTAAAGGCCTGACGGTGCAGAATGGCGGTGAACTCTTCCATAAAGTTGTCGTAATTCAGTTCAAGCTTGTTCACGCGCTGGTTCAGGCGGTTATACGCCATGACCGCCGGAATAGCAGCGAACAGACCGATCGCGGTGGCGATCAGCGCTTCGGCGATACCCGGCGCCACCATCTGCAGGGTGGCCTGCTTCACCGCGCCCAGGGCGATAAAGGCGTGCATGATCCCCCACACGGTACCGAACAGACCGATATACGGACTGATGGAACCCACGGTGCCGAGGAACGGAATATGGGTTTCCAGCGTTTCCAGTTCGCGGTTCATCGAAATACGCATCGCGCGCGAGGCCCCTTCGACGATCGCTTCCGGCGCATGGCTGTTGGCCCGATGCAGGCGCGCAAACTCTTTGAAACCGCTGTAGAAGATTTGTTCCGAACCGGTCAGGTTATCGCGACGCCCCTGGCTCTCCTGGTACAAACGGGACAGCTCGATCCCGGACCAGAATTTGTCCTCGAACGCTTCTGCTTCACGCGCGGCCGAGTTAAGGATACGCGTTCTCTGAATAATGATAGCCCAGGAAGCGATAGAAAAACCAATCAAAATCAACATGATAAGTTTAACCAGAAGGCTCGCCTTCAGGAACAAATCAAGGATATTCATGTCAGTCACTGCTTAAACTCCGCGACAATAGACTTGGGAAGCGCACGAGGCTTCATTAAGAGTGGATCAACGCACACAATGAGAACCTCAGCTTCGTTTAACACTGTATTCTCGGCATTGACGATTCGCTGCGTGAAAACCAAAGAGGTGCCGCGCATCGAGGTAATTTCCGTCTGGACTTCGAGCATGTCGTCGAGTCTGGCGGGGGCAAAATACTCCAGCGTCATTCTGCGAACCACGAAGGCAACGCGTTCAGCCAACAGCACCTGTTGACTAAAGTGATGGTGGCGCAGCATCTCTGTGCGTGCTCTTTCATAAAAAGCGACGTAACTGGCGTGGTAAACCACACCACCGGCGTCGGTATCTTCGTAGTAGACCCGAACCGGCCATCGAAACAGCGTTGTATTCACTTTACATCCCGGTAATGCAAAAAAAGGTTAGAGCTTTCAAACTTCGCTACTATACGCGCGGGAAAGGTGGTTTGGAATGGGGGAAAGTAAACGGGGCGTAAATTTTTATGGGCTTATGCAAGCCCATACCATTAACAGAGATCTCTTATTCAAAAGAAGAAAAAGAAGAGACCTAAAGCGAGCACGATATCAGCGATAAGCGGACAAAAAATCCCCTGCCAGTGAACGGCACGCGGACGGAAGCCCACGCCGTGAATAACACCGCTGCAAACCGCCCACATCAGCAAGAAACCATGCCAGATTTCCAGCTCGCTGGTCTTCGCCGCAAAGCGCGACGGATCCCAGAAGATGCAGCCGGCCAGCAGCAGCGCCATCAATAAGGAAAGCGCCCTTAACGGGCGCTTGTCCATTATCGCATACATATACTTTATCATTCACGTCGCCTCTTTGTTGGCTACGTCTGCTTACCCCAGTCACTTACTGGTGTAAGCTCCTGGGGATTCACAGACTTGCCGCCTCGATGCAACCCGAATGATTTCGTATATCGCATCACGACAATACTCATCAGTGTTCTTCTTTACCTGCTTTGGTGGCTTCCACGTGCTCAAGCGCCAGCGCGGTAATCACCCCAAAGGCACAGGCAAGAAGCGTTCCCAAAATCCATGCGAAGTACCACATATATAGCTCCTTACCTTAGTACAGCGAGTGGGTGTTCTTTTCGATGTCTTCGCGCGTGATGCGGCCAAACATCTTCCAGTAACACCAGCTGGTGTAGGCCAGAATAATCGGCACAAAGACAATCGCCACGTAGGTCATCAGATTCAGCGTCCGCTGGCTGGAGGTCGCGTCCCACATCGTCAGGCTGGCGTTCAGCATGGTGCTGGACGGCATGATGAACGGGAACATCGCGATACCGGCGGTCAGAATGATGCAGGCCAGGGTCAGCGAGGAGAACAGGAATGCCCAGGCGCCTTTATCCGCTTTAGTCGAGACGACGGTCAGCAGCGGCAGCACCACGCCCAGGGCAGGAACGGCCCACAGCGCTGGCATATTGTTAAAGTTCACCATCCACGCGCCGGCCTCACGCACCACTTCTTTGGTTAGCGGGTTCGACGGACCGGTATGATCCATTACCGATTTCACCACATAGCCGTCGATGCCGTAGTAGACCCACACGCCCGCCAGCGCGAAGCAGACCAGCGTCACCAGCGCCGCCACCGTGGAAACGGTGCGGGTACGCAGGTGCAGTTCGCCTACGGTACGCATCTGCAGGTAGGTGGCGCCCTGGGTCAGGATCATCGCCACGCTGACGATACCGGCCAGCAGACCAAACGGGTTCAGCAGCTGGAAGAAGTTACCGGTATAGAACAGACGCAGGTATTCATCGACGTGGAACGGCACGCCCTGCAGCAGGTTGCCGAAGGCCACGCCAATCACCAGCGGCGGCACGAAGCTACCGATGAAGATGCCCCAGTCCCACATGTTGCGCCAGCGGGTATCCTCGATCTTGGAACGGTAGTCAAAACCAACCGGACGGAAGAACAACGAGGCCAGTACCAGAATCATCGCCACATAGAAGCCGGAGAACGCCGCGGCGTAAACCATCGGCCAGGCAGCGAACAGCGCGCCGCCGGCGGTGATCAGCCACACCTGGTTACCGTCCCAGTGCGGAGCGATGGCGTTGATCATAATCCGACGCTCGGTGTCGTTACGGCCGAGGAAACGGGTGAGCATGCCCACCCCCATGTCGAACCCGTCGGCGACAGCGAAGCCAATCAGCAGAATGCCAATCAGCAGCCACCAGATAAAACGCAATACTTCATAATCGATCATTTGACGACTCCTGTCTTAGCGTGCCGACTGAATAGCCGCAGAGGACTGTTCAAAGTGATAGCGGCCGGTTTTCAGGCTGCTAGGTCCTTTGCGGGCAAACTTGAACATCAGGAACAGTTCAGCCACCAGGAACAGCGTGTACAGACCGCAGATCAGCAACATAGAGAAGATCAGATCGCCTGCGGTTAGCGACGAGTTGGCCACCGCCGTCGGCAGGACCTCACCAATCGCCCACGGCTGACGGCCATATTCGGCAACAAACCAGCCTGATTCCACGGCAATCCACGGCAGCGGCAGGCCATAGAACGCGGCGCGCAGCAGCCATTTTTTCTCGCCAATGCGGTTACGGATCACGCTCCAGAAAGAGGCGCCGATAATCAACAGCATCAGGATGCCGCACGCCACCATGATACGGAAGGCGAAGTACAGCGGCGCGACGCTCGGTATAGAGTCTTTAGTCGCTTTGGCGATCTGCTCTTCGGTAGCGTCCGCGACGTTCGGGGTATAGCGCTTGAGCAGCAGGCCATAGCCGAGGTCTTTCTTCACATTATTGAACTGATCACGCACGGCCTGGTCAGTCGAACCGGCACGCAGTTGCTCCAGCAGCGCGTACGCTTTCATCCCGTTACGGATACGCTCTTCGTGCTGAACCATCAGATCCTTCAGACCGATAACCGGCTTATCCACCGAGCGGGTGGCAATAATGCCCAGCGCGTAAGGGATCTGGATCGCGAAGTGGTTGGTTTGCGCATTCTGATCGGGAATACCAAACAGGGTAAAGGCCGCCGGCGCCGGCTGGGTTTCCCACTCTGCTTCGATAGCCGCCAGTTTGGTTTTCTGCACGTCACCCATTTCGTAACCGGATTCGTCACCCAGCACAATAACGGAGAGGATCGCCGCCATACCGAAGCTGGCTGCGATGGCAAAAGAGCGCTTGGCAAAAGCAAAATCACGGCCTTTCAGCATGTACCATGAGCTGATGGCGAGGATGAACATCGCGCCGGTGACATAGCCAGACGCCACGGTGTGAACGAATTTCACCTGGGCGACCGGGTTAAGCACCAGTTCAGAGAAGCTGACCATCTCCATACGCATGGTTTCGAAGTTGAAGTCCGATGCGATCGGGTTTTGCATCCAGCCGTTAGCGACGAGGATCCACAGTGCGGAGAGGTTGGAGCCCAGCGCCACCAGCCAGGTGACCGCCATGTGCTGAACTTTACCGAGACGATCCCAACCGAAGAAGAACAGACCTACAAAGGTGGATTCGAGGAAGAAGGCCATCAGACCTTCAATGGCCAGCGGCGCACCGAAGATATCGCCCACGTAGTGTGAGTAATACGACCAGTTAGTCCCGAACTGGAACTCCATGGTCAGACCGGTCGCCACACCCAGCGCGAAGTTGATACCAAACAACTTGCCCCAGAATTTGGTCATATCTTTATAAATCTGTTTGCCGGAAAGGACGTAGACCGTTTCCATGATGGCCAGCAGGAACGCCATACCGAGCGTTAGTGGCACAAACAGGAAGTGGTACATCGCGGTCAAGGCAAACTGTAAGCGCGACAGTTCGACTATATCTAACATCATGACTCCTTGCTCATCGCATGAAGACTCCGAAAATGAACCGAGAAGCTCTGGCTCATACGCATGCCCCAATACAAATTTTATTTGTTGCCCGCCCACTGCAGGTTTCAACCGAAGGTAAAACCATGCCAGGACAAGGTTACAAATACGTTAACGAAAAACCCAATTGATTCCCCAATATATTACGCCGCAATAACCTTACAATAAATATGTTTTTATTGTTCCAGTTTTACATTTTTCGACGGTGATCAATATATAGCGAAGATGGCCGGTTTAAGCCAATTTGACTTGAGACAATTTAACGTTTTTTGAATGATTTTTCCAAGTATTAAGTATTGATATAAATCAATTTTTACCCTTCGTGTTAATTATGTAGCCCAATAAAGAATATTGGTGAACTTAATGTTAAAGTTATGTTTAAAGCATAACCTTATTGGTTACTAAAAAGAGAGATATGCGAATCATAGGTAATATTATTTAACGTCGCGGGAAAAAACGAACCGATCTGAATAATGTTAGACTGCTCACAGTATTTTGCCTGCTTTCATATCCCCTGCCCAATACCTTTCTTCGCTCCCGCTTTTGTTTCTCTACGGTATGACCGGAGGATATTTTCACTGCCAACCAGGGTACGGCGAAAATATTAATAAAATAACACATAAAATCAATATGATAGATAGGGTCTTTTGAAAAAACGGTTTTACTGTTGGCGCTGCGCTACTGACGAGGCGAGATAACGCCCATAAAAAAGGCCACCTGACGGTGGCCAACCATGTCGAAATCGGACAGATATCTGCTTGCGGACAAACAGAGAGGGTTTACTTGATGATGGATTTCAGCGCTTCGCCGATGTCGGCCAGGCTGCGAACGGTTTTCACACCGGCCGCTTCCAGCGCGGCAAACTTCTCATCAGCAGTACCTTTACCGCCAGCGATGATGGCGCCGGCGTGGCCCATACGCTTGCCCTTCGGCGCGGTAACGCCCGCGATGTAGCCGACAACCGGCTTGGTCACGTGCTCTTTGATGTACGCTGCCGCTTCTTCTTCCGCGCTGCCGCCGATCTCACCGATCATGACGATTGCTTCGGTCTGCGGGTCTTCCTGGAACATTTTCAGGATATCGATGAAGTTGGAGCCCGGGATCGGGTCGCCGCCGATACCGACGCAGGTAGACTGACCGAAGCCGTAGTCGGTGGTCTGCTTAACCGCTTCATAGGTCAGGGTACCGGAACGGGAAACGATGCCCACTTTACCCGGCTTGTGAATGTGACCCGGCATGATGCCGATTTTGCACTCGCCCGGAGTGATAACGCCTGGGCAGTTCGGGCCGATCATACGCACGCCCGCTTCGTCCAGCTTCACTTTCACAGTCAGCATATCCAGCGTCGGGATACCTTCGGTGATGGTGATAATCAGCTTAATGCCCGCGTCGATCGCTTCCAGAATGGAGTCTTTGCAGAACGGCGCCGGAACGTAGATCACGGTCGCGGTCGCGCCGGTCGCTTCAACGGCTTCGCGCACGGTATTGAACACCGGCAGGCCCAGGTGAGTAGTGCCGCCTTTACCTGGCGTCACGCCGCCAACCATTTGCGTACCGTAAGCGATCGCTTGTTCAGAGTGGAAGGTCCCCTGGCTACCGGTGAAGCCCTGGCAGATAACCTTGGTATCTTTATTAATTAAAACTGACATTATTTCCCCTCCACTGCGGCAACAACCTGCTGTGCTGCGTCCGTCAGACTTTTCGCTGCAATAATATTCAGGCCGCTGTCAGCCAGTTTTTTCGCGCCCAGTTCGGCGTTGTTACCTTCCAGACGAACAACGACCGGAACGTTAACCCCAACTTCTGCGACCGCACCGATGATGCCGTCAGCAATCAGGTCGCAACGCACGATACCGCCGAAGATGTTAACCAGAACCGCTTTAACGTTGTCGTCAGAGAGGATGATTTTGAACGCTTCGGTCACGCGCTCTTTAGTTGCGCCGCCGCCCACGTCGAGGAAGTTAGCCGGTTCGCCACCGTGCAGCTTAACGATGTCCATGGTCCCCATCGCCAGGCCTGCGCCGTTAACCATGCAACCGATATTGCCATCCAGTGCGACGTAGTTCAGTT
Organism: Klebsiella sp. 10982; assembly: GCF_048589245.1. Lineage (NCBI taxonomy): Bacteria > Pseudomonadati > Pseudomonadota > Gammaproteobacteria > Enterobacterales > Enterobacteriaceae > Klebsiella > Klebsiella sp. 10982. The sequence continues at coordinate 125,906 of NZ_JBMAXV010000005.1, read as the reverse complement.
CCCACTGTGCCGCCTGGGCTTCACGCGGGTCTTCCTGAGACTGGTCGCGCATTTCGCGCAGATCCGGCTGGCGGAACAACGCGTTGCCGTCAGCGCCCAGTTTACCGTCGAGGCAGATCAGGTCGCCCTGCTTAGTGATAACCAGCGGGTTGATTTCGATCAGCGCCAGATCGCGCTCAAGGAAAATGGTCGCCAGACCCATGAAAATCTTGGTGAACTGCTGAACCTGTTTACCTTCCAGACCCAGTTTGAACGCCAGTTCACGACCCTGGTAAGGCATCGGGCCCGCCAGCGGGTCCAGCGCGACTTTGTGGATCAGGTGCGGGGTTTCTTCCGCCACTTTTTCGATTTCCACGCCGCCTTCGGTAGAGGCCATGAACACCACGCGACGGGAGCTACGGTCAACAACCGCGCCCAGGTACAGCTCTTTATCAATGTCGGTCGCCGCTTCAACCAGGATCTGGTTTACCGGCTGGCCGTTCGCATCTGTTTGATAGGTCACCAGGCGTTTGCCCAGCCAGTGCTCAGCAAAAGCACGGATCTCTTCTTTGCTCTTCACTACTTTCACACCGCCCGCTTTACCGCGGCCACCAGCGTGAACCTGACATTTCACTACCCACGGACCCGCGCCGATTTTTGAAGCGGCTTCTTCTGCTTCACGCGGAGTAGTACAGGCATAACCCACCGGCGCCGGTAAGCCATAGCGGGCAAAAAGTTGTTTTGCCTGATATTCATGTAAGTTCATGTGTTCAGTCCATCCTTCAGGGTGTAATTATCTTTAAACCTGTAGGCCTGATAACGGCGCTAACGCGTGTTATCCGGCCTACGGTAAGTCATACTCTTACTGACTACACGTCCAACAGCAGACGGGTCGGATCTTCCAGCAGCTCTTTAATCGCCACGAGGAAGCCTACCGACTCGCGTCCATCGATCAGACGGTGGTCATAAGAGAGCGCCAGGTACATCATCGGCAGAATTTCTACCTTACCATTCACCGCCATCGGGCGGTCTTTAATGGCATGCATACCCAGAATGGCGCTCTGCGGTGGGTTAATGATTGGCGTGGACATCAGGGAGCCGAAAACGCCGCCGTTGGTAATGGTGAAGTTACCGCCGGTCAGGTCGTCTACGGTCAGCTTGCCGTCGCGGCCTTTCACTGCCAGCTCTTTAATATTCTTTTCGATATCTGCCATGCCCAGCAGGTCGACGTCACGCAGAACCGGGGTAACCAGGCCACGCGGGGTAGAGACCGCCATGCTGACGTCGAAGTAGTTGTGGTACACCACGTCGTCGCCATCGATAGAGGCGTTCACTTCCGGATAGCGTTTCAGCGCTTCCACTACCGCTTTCACGTAGAAGGACATGAAGCCCAGACGGATGCCGTGACGTTTTTCGAACGCCTCACCGTACTGCTTACGCAGATCCATAATCGGCTTCATGTTGACTTCGTTGAACGTGGTCAGCATGGCGGTAGAGTTTTTCGCTTCCAGCAGACGCTCAGCCACGCGTTTGCGCAGGCGGGTCATCGGGACGCGTTTTTCAGAGCGGTGGCCCAGCTGCGGCGCCGGTGCGGCTGCTGCGGCTGCGGCTGGCGCTTTGGCTTCTGGCGCCGCCGGGGCTTTCGCCAGATGTTTTTCGACGTCTTCACGGGTCAGACGGCCGCCGACGCCGGTGCCTTTGATGGCCGCTGCGTCGAGGTTGTGTTCCGCCAGCAGACGACGGATCGCCGGGCTCAGCGCATCGTTGTTCTGCTCTTCCAGAGAGGCCTGCTGACGCTGTGCCGGGGTGGAGGCTTTCGCATCGGCTTTTTCGCTGGTTTCTTTACCTGCGCTGTTGCCTTCGCGCAGGCGGCCAAGGATCTGGCGAGACAGGACGGTGGCGCCCTCGTCTTCCAGTACTGCATCCAGAATGCCGTCCGCTGATGCCGGTACTTCCAGTACCACTTTGTCAGTTTCGATTTCGACCAGGACTTCGTCACGGACAACCGCGTCGCCCGGTTTTTTGTGCCAGGTGGCGACGGTTGCGTCAGCTACGGACTCAGGCAGGTCGGGAACCAGAATATCTACGCTACTCATTGTGTATCCTTTAATTAATCGACGTTCAGCGCGTCATTGACCAGATCTTGTTGCTGTTTCTGGTGAACGGACATATACCCTACCGCCGGAGAGGCGGAGGCCGGGCGGCCTGCGTAACGCAGAGAGGCCCCAAACGGAATCACTTCACGGAAGTGATGCTGGCTGCAGTACCATGCGCCCTGGTTGAGCGGCTCTTCCTGGCACCAGACAAAATCATGCACGTGCGCATACGCTTTCAGCGCTTCCTGTACCGCCTGGTGCGGGAACGGATAGAGCTGCTCGATACGAACGATAGCGACATCTTTTTGCTCGTTTTTGCGGCGCTGTTCCAGCAGGTCGTAGTAAACCTTACCAGAGCACAGCACAACGCGCTTCACAGCCTGCGGATCGAGTTGATCGATTTCACCAATGGCCGGCAGGAAAGTACCGTTCGCCAGCTCATCCATGCTGGAGACCGCCAGCGGATGACGCAGCAGCGACTTCGGCGACATCACCACCAGCGGACGGCGCATACCGCGCAGCGCCTGGCGACGCAGCATGTGGTAAACCTGCGCCGGGGTGGACGGCACGCAAACCTGCATGTTTTGCTCAGCGCACAGCTGCAGATAGCGTTCCAGACGCGCGGAGGAGTGCTCCGGACCCTGGCCTTCGTAGCCGTGCGGCAGGAGCATCACCAGGCCGCACATCCGGCCCCACTTCTGCTCACCGGAGGAGATGAACTGGTCGATCACCACCTGCGCGCCGTTGGCAAAGTCGCCAAACTGCGCTTCCCAGATGGTCAGAGTGCGCGGTTCGGCGGTGGCGTAACCGTATTCGAACGCCAGCACCGCTTCTTCGGACAGAACCGAGTCCCAAACGCGGAACTGACCCTGGCCGTTATGGACATGCTGCAGCGGCGTGTAGGTTGAACCATTGGTCTGGTTATGGATCACCGCATGACGGTGGAAGAAGGTGCCGCGGCCGGAGTCTTCCCCGGACAGACGCACCGGGATGCCTTCGTCAACCAGTGTGGCGTAGGCCAGGTTTTCGGCACCGCCCCAGTCGAACAGCTTCTCGCCTGCCGCCATCGCCTGGCGGTCGGCGTAAATTTTCGCCACGCGGGACTGCATTTCGATACCTTCCGGCACCGTGCTGATGCGTTTGGCCAGCTCCTGCAGACGCTTCGGCTCCACTTTATCCGGATAGCTCTCGTCCCACTCGTGGTTGAGGTACGGCGACCAGGTAAAGGAGTGCATGTTCATCGGGCGCCATTCCTGCACCACGCACTCGCCGGCATCCAGCGCATCGCGGTAGAGATTCACCTGCTCGGTGGCGTCTTCCAGGGTCGCGACGTTGTCCTGCTCCAGCTTATCAGCATAGGTTTTGCGCGGAGTCGGATGCTTTTTGATCTTCTGGTACATCAGCGGCTGGGTTGCGCTCGGCTCATCGGCTTCGTTATGGCCGTGACGGCGGTAGCACACCAGATCGATGAAGACATCGCGTTTGAAAGTATTGCGGAAATCCAGCGCCAGACGGGTGACGAAAGCAACGGCTTCCGGGTCATCCGCGTTAACGTGGAAAATCGGCGCCTGCACCATTTTACCGATGTCGGTGCAGTATGGCGTAGAACGCGCATCCAGCGGGTTCGAGGTGGTAAAGCCCACCTGGTTGTTGATAACGATACGCACGGTACCGCCCACTTCGTAGCCGCGGGCTTTCGACATGTTCAGGGTTTCCTGAACCACGCCCTGGCCGGTGACGGCGGCGTCGCCGTGGATAGTGATCGGCAGAACTTTGTTGCTGCTCGGCTCGTCCAGACGATCCAGACGGGCGCGTACGGAACCGATAACCACCGGGCTGACGATCTCGAGGTGCGACGGGTTAAACGCCAGCGCCAGGTGCACCAGACCGCCTTCGGTTTCGATATCGGAAGAGAAGCCCATGTGGTACTTCACGTCGCCGGTGCCGAGGTGTTCTTTATGTTTGCCAGCGAACTCGTCGAACAGGTCCTGCGGTTTTTTACCCAGCACGTTGACCAGCACGTTGAGGCGGCCGCGGTGCGCCATACCCAGCACCACTTCACGGGTGCCGCTCTTGCCCGCATGGCGGATCATCTCTTTGAGCATCGGGATCAGGGCGTCGCCACCCTCCAGCGAGAAGCGCTTCGCCCCCGGGAATTTGGCGCCGAGGTAACGCTCCAGGCCTTCTGCGGCGGTCAGCTCGCTGAGGAAGCGTTTTTTCTCTTCCGCGCTGAAGTTCGCTTTACCGGCTACCGATTCAATGCGCTGCTGGATCCAGCGTTTTTCTTCGGTAGAGGTGATATGCATGTATTCCGCGCCGATGGAGCCGCAGTAGGTTTGCTTGAGGGCGGCAATCAGGTCGCCCAGCTTCATCGTGTCTTTACCGATGGCAAATGAACCTACGTTATAGCTTTCCTGGAAATCGGCCTCGGTCAGATCGTGGTAGGCCGGATCGAGATCCGCCACTCTCTCTTGCTTCCACAGTCCCAGCGGATCGAGATTCGCATGCTGGTGACCACGGAAACGGTATGCGTTGATGAGCTGCAGGACTTTAACCTGCTTCACATTGGTATCTGGGTCGGAAATCGAAGAAGTGTAACGTGAGGCATCCTTCGCCAGTCGACGGAAATAATCACGCGTTTTGGAATGAAATTGATCCGGTTTAACTCCGGTGCCAGGTAACTGCTGGAACATTGAACGCCAGTTGGCGTCAACAGAGTCAGGATCGGTTAAGAAGTCTTCATAGAGCTGTTCTATCCAGCTCTGGTTCGAACCAGAGAGGTAAGAAGAGTCCAGCCAGGCTTTCATTGCGCCGTTCTGCATCGTGATCCCTTAAGCATTCATATGCTTATTTCGCCGTAGAAACTACCACGCACACCGCGTGTACGTGCCGGGGTTCACTTGTTGCGGACGAGTTGTGGTTTCTATCCGCTAAGGAACCTTTAAAAACTGCCATTAATCTTCAGCGTTCCGGCTGCGGTTGCGTTGGCTGCCTTCGCTTACCCCGGTCACATAGTTCACTATGCTCCCGGGGATGCGCTCAGTTGCCGCCTTACCTCGCACTGAACGCCTCGATTACTGGTACATCTTGTGGCGGTTTTTAAAGATTTCCTGCTATCCCCTTCATACTTCAAGTTACATGTGCGTTGGCTTTCCTGTAACTCGAATTATTTAGGGTATTCATTTCCCGGTGGCACAAACGCTACCGGGGTTACTGCTTTTGGTAGCCCGGATAAGCGCAAGCGCCATCCGGGACAGACCGTGTTGCTTACGCGCTGCGCTGCAGCAGCATCGACTTAATATGGCCGATGGCGCGCGTCGGGTTCAGCCCCTTCGGACACACACTGACGCAGTTCATAATGCTGTGACAGCGGAATACGCTGAAAGCATCGCTCAGACCGTCGAGGCGTTCGCTGGTTTCGGTATCGCGGCTGTCAATCAGGAAGCGATACGCGGCCAGCAGGCCAGCCGGGCCGATGAACTTGTCCGGGTTCCACCAGAACGACGGGCACGAGGTCGAACAGCATGCGCACAGAATACATTCGTACAGACCATCGAGCTTCTCACGCTGTTCCGGCATCTGCAGATGCTCGCGAGCCGGAGGATTTTGCCCATTATTCAATAAGTAAGGCTTAATCTTCTCATATTGTGCATAGAATTGCCCCATGTCCACCACCAAATCACGGATCACCGGTAATCCAGGCAGCGGACGGATGACAATCTTCTTGCCCGGCTGATTCAGCGCGGAGATCGGCGTGATGCACGCCAGACCGTTTTTCCCATTCATGTTCAGGCCATCGGAACCACACACCCCTTCACGGCAGGAGCGACGGAACGACAGCGACGGATCTTTTTCTTTCAGCTGGATCAGCGCATCCAGCAGCATCATGTCGCGACCTTCTTCCGCTTCGAGGGTGTAATCCTGCATGTGCGGAGCGTCGTCAACATCCGGGTTATAGCGATAAATTGAAAACTCGAGTTTCATTTTCCTGTCTCCGCATTAGTAAGTACGAATCTTCGGCGGGAATGCCGGACGCAGTTTCGGTTCCATGTTGACGCTACGACGCGTCATGGATTCCGACTCTGGCAGATACAGGGAATGGCACAGCCAGTTTTCATCATCACGATCCGGGAAGTCGAAGCGGCTATGGGCGCCACGGCTTTCAGTACGGAAGTTAGCGGACACGGCGGTCGCAAACGCGGTCTCCATCAGATTGTCCAGCTCCAGGCACTCAACGCGCTGGGTGTTGAACTCGCTGGAAGTATCGTCGAGACGCGCGTTTTTCAGGCGCTCGCGGATCACTTTCAACTGCTCCAGACCTTTGTGCATCGCATCGCCTTCGCGGAACACCGAGAAGTTGTGCTGCATACATTCCTGCAGCGCTTTGCGGATTTCCACCGGGTCTTCGCCGGAGCGGGTGTTGTTCCAGCGGTTGAGGCGGTCCAGCGAGCCTTCGACATCCGATTCGCTGGCGTCGCGCAGCGTACCCTGTTCGGCGATGGACTCCTGCAGATGCAGACCCGCCGCACGGCCAAAGACCACCAGGTCAAGCAGCGAGTTGCCGCCGAGACGGTTGGCGCCGTGGACCGATACGCAGGCGATTTCGCCTACCGCGAACAGGCCCGGGATCACCACATCTTCGCCCTTCTCGTTCACGGTCAGCGCCTGGCCGGTGACTTTGGTCGGAATACCGCCCATCATGTAGTGGCAGGTTGGGATAACCGGAATCGGTTCTTTCACCGGATCAACGTGAGCAAAGGTACGGGACAGCTCAAGGATGCCTGGCAGACGAGATTCCAGAACCTCTTTACCCAGGTGATCCAGTTTCAGTTTCGCGTGCGGGCCCCACGGACCGTCGCAGCCGCGGCCTTCGCGGATTTCGATCATGATGGAACGCGCCACCACGTCACGACCCGCCAGGTCTTTCGCGTTCGGGGCATAACGCTCCATAAAGCGCTCGCCGTGTTTGTTCAGCAGGTAACCGCCTTCGCCGCGACACCCTTCGGTGACCAGCACCCCTGCCCCGGCGATGCCGGTCGGGTGGAACTGCCACATTTCCATATCCTGCACCGGCACGCCAGCGCGGATAGCCATCCCCACGCCGTCACCGGTATTGATGTGGGCGTTGGTGGTGGACTGATAGATACGGCCTGCGCCGCCGGTCGCCAGCACGGTCGCACGGGCTTTAAAGTAGACCACTTCACCGGTCTCGATGCACAGGGCGGTACAACCGACCACCGCGCCATCCTGGTTTTTCACCAGATCGAGCGCGTACCATTCGGAGAAGATAGTGGTGTGATTTTTCAGGTTCTGCTGATACAGGGTGTGCAGCAGCGCGTGGCCGGTACGGTCAGCCGCCGCCGCAGTACGTGCCGCCTGCTCGCCGCCGAAGTTCTTCGACTGGCCGCCGAACGGGCGCTGATAAATACGGCCGTCGTCAAGACGGGAGAACGGCAGCCCCATGTGCTCCAGCTCAAGAATCGCTTCCGGACCGGTTTTACACATGTATTCGATGGCGTCCTGGTCGCCGATATAGTCCGACCCTTTTACGGTGTCGTACATATGCCATTCCCAGTTATCTTCATGGGAGTTACCGAGCGCGACGGTGATGCCACCCTGCGCGGATACGGTATGGGAACGGGTCGGGAATACTTTGGAGAGCAGTGCACAGGTCTGTCCGCTCTGGGAAATTTGCAGCGCCGCGCGCATACCTGCGCCGCCGGCACCGATGACAACAGCATCAAACTCTCTGACTGGCAATTTCATTACACACCCCACACCACAACAAATCCATAAAGAACGTAAGCCACCAGCGCCACAACGATAGCCAGTTGCAGAACCAGGCGCAGAGCCAGTGGTTTAACGTAGTCCGTTAACACCTGCCACATCCCGATCCAGGCATGGATGAGAATGGAGACGAGAGCCAGCAGAGTGAAGACTTTAGTGAAGCCGGAGGCAAAGAATCCGGTCCACACTTCCCATGAGATTTCACCGGTGGTGGCGAAGAAGCCAACCATGTAGATGATGTAGAGGGTCAGAACGATGGCGGTAGCACGGACCAGAATAAAGTCATGTACGCCGTTGCGTCCCAGTGCTGAGGCGTTGCTTACCATACGAGGACTCCTGCGAGAAGTGAAAGCACGACAGTAATAACAAAAGAAATTTTGGCGGAACGTTTCCCTGCTTCGAGGGTTTCGTCCAGGTAGCCAAAGTCCATCATCAGATGGCGGATACCGACCACAACGTGATAGGCCAGCGCGGTGAGAATGCCCCACATGATGAACTTCACAAAGAAGCTATCCATGATGGAGGCCGCCGTCAGAAAACCTTCAGGGGAGGAAAGGCTGGTGCCCAGCAGCCAAAGCAGAATTCCGACCGCCACGAAGGTGATGACACCGGAAACGCGATGGAGAATGGACGCTATCGCCGTGATTGGGAACCGTATCGTTTGTAGATCCAGATTGACAGGTCTTTGTTTTTTCACATTTCTTACCATGAATAACGCCCACATGCTGTTCTTATTGTTTCCTTCCTCCGGTCTGCTTGCGGGTCAGACAGCGTCCTTTCTATAACCAGAAGTCATGTTAAAACGTCTTTTCAGGCATTAAAACATCACTAAACAACGCTGGGTGGCTCGGGATTGCAGGGTGTTCCGGAGACCTGGCCGCAGTATAGGCCGTTCACAAAATCATTACAATTAACCTACATATAGTTTGTTGGGTTTTCTCCGGAACAGTGATCAAGGTCACGATAACAACATTTTTTTAATTTTTAATCACCTGATTTGACAAATATTAAACATTCTTGTTACAACCATTACCAGTTAAATGCAATAATGCTCAAAAGTTATGGGGTCACTCTTTCACCTGAGAATAAGTTATGTAACAGTGTGTCAGTATTGACCGATGTAATCAGGACAGTTATTAGTGGTATATAGGTTTTAATATTCGGACTGCTAAAACGCTGATTTGCTGTTGTTTCACCGCAGCCCTGAAGAACGTGCCATCAAGCGCCGTTGCTCTGTACCCTGCCCTTTTCGCTGACGCAGAGCTGTGTGCAACATAACAAACTGGTAACGTATGCAGGCGCGGGCCGAAAGCAAATCCACCACCCGGCAGTCTTAAGCAATAAAGGCGCTAAGGAGACCATAAATGTCTGATGCTAAAGCAAAAATCACCCTGGGTGGTGACACTGCTATTGAACTGGATGTGCTAAAAGGCACGCTCGGTCAGGATGTTATTGATATTCGTAGTCTTGGTTCAAAAGGCGTATTTACTTTTGACCCAGGTTTCACATCAACGGCTTCTTGTGAATCTAAAATTACGTTTATCGATGGTGACGAGGGGATCCTGCTGCACCGCGGTTTCCCGATCGACCAGTTAGCGACCGAATCTAACTATCTCGAAGTTTGTTATATTTTGCTGTACGGTGAAAAACCGACCCAGGCCGAATATGACGAATTTAAAACCACCGTCACCCGTCACACCATGATTCATGAGCAGATCACCCGTCTGTTCCATGCGTTCCGTCGCGATTCTCACCCGATGGCCGTTATGTGCGGGATCACCGGCGCCCTGGCGGCGTTCTATCATGACTCTCTCGACGTCAATAACCCACGTCACCGCGAGATTGCCGCCTATCGTCTGCTGTCCAAAATGCCAACCATGGCAGCCATGTGTTACAAGTATTCTATCGGTCAGCCGTTTGTTTATCCGCGCAACGACCTCTCCTACGCCGGCAACTTCCTGCGCATGATGTTCGCCACGCCGTGCGAAGAGTATGAAGTCAATCCGGTGCTTGAGCGCGCCATGGATCGTATTCTGATCCTGCATGCCGATCACGAGCAGAACGCGTCGACCTCGACGGTCCGTACCGCGGGCTCCTCCGGCGCGAACCCGTTCGCCTGTATCGCTGCGGGCATCGCCTCCCTGTGGGGACCGGCACACGGCGGTGCCAACGAAGCGGCGCTGAAAATGCTGGAAGAGATCAGCTCCGTTGAGCACATTCCGGAATTTGTTCGTCGTGCGAAAGACAAGAATGACTCTTTCCGCCTGATGGGCTTCGGCCATCGCGTGTACAAGAACTACGACCCGCGCGCCACCGTGATGCGTGAAACCTGCCACGAAGTGCTGAAAGAACTGGGCACCAAAGACGACCTGCTGCAGGTGGCCATGGAGCTGGAGCATATCGCGCTGAACGACCCGTACTTCATTGAGAAGAAACTGTACCCGAACGTCGACTTCTACTCGGGTATTATCCTGAAAGCGATGGGTATTCCGTCCTCCATGTTTACCGTTATCTTCGCCATGGCGCGTACCGTGGGCTGGATTGCGCACTGGAACGAAATGCACAGCGATGGCATGAAAATCGCCCGTCCGCGTCAGCTGTACACCGGCTACGCCAAACGCGATTACCAGTCCGACATTAAGCGTTAATCTTGCGGTCCGGATGACAAAAACGCGCCTGTTGGCGCGTTTTTTTTATCTGTCTGAAACTGGCTTAATGCTGGCATCGCGGGCACCAGTAAAACGGCCGCGAGGAGAGCGTTGTCTTTTCAATTATCCCCCCGCAGCGCTCGCAGCGTTCCCCGGCACGATGGAAGACCTTAAAGCGGAACAGCGCGCCGTGATGCTTGTTGTCATCCACCAGGCCGCGGGTGTGATAAGAAAGCCGCGGGATAGCCAGCAGCGCGTGCGCCAGCGCATCCAGCTGGCTGTCGCTCAGTTCAGCAGCTTTACGCTTCCCGCTTAATCCCACCTGCCAGAGAATTTCCACCCGCAGATAGTTACCGAGCCCGGCCAGAAAGGCCTGATCGAGTAGCAGGCCGGAAAACTGACGATGGCGGAATTTGGCCGACAGCAGCCGCGCTTTCACCGCCTCCGCGGTTAACGTCATATCCAGCACATCCGGTCCCACGCGCAGTAAGAACGGGTGATGGGCAACCTGCTCCGCCGTGAGCATCTCAATATCTGACGCGCTGTAGAGCAAAATCGCCTTCCTCGCCGTCTGCAGCCTGACGCGCAGCACGCGGTTGGAAGTGGGCTGTTCACCGGCATCAACCACGCGCCAGACGCCGTACAGCTGATTATGACTGTACAGGGTCAGTCCGCCGGAGAAGCGGGTCAGCAGGGCTTTCCCCCGGGTATCGATACGCGTCACCCGCTGACCCGTCAGCGAGGTTTGGTAGGGTTGCAACTGGGGAAAGGCGAACCAGACGTCAGTTAAGGGTTCGTCTTTGATTGCCGCCTCCAGTTTGTCCGCCGCACGGCGGATCTCCGGACCTTCCGGCATACTGTCATCCTTTTGTTAGTGGGTAGCACCGCCACCCAGTTTGCTATCTACCGGCTGACGCAGCGCCACGGCAATGGCCGTTTCCAGCGCCTCACGCACAGTGGCGGTCGCCATGCTCGGCTCGCCGGGATGGGCCGCCGCCTGCGCCGGTAGCCAGGGAATATGGATAAAGCCGCCCCGCACCTCAGTCTGCCCCTGCAGCCTGTGCAGCAGGCCGTACATGACGTGATTGCAGACGAAGGTGCCGGCGGTTTGCGACACCGACGCCGGGATCCCGCGATCGCGCAGCGCGCTGACAATCGCTTTGATCGGCAAAGTGCTGAACCACGCCGCCGGCCCGCCGGCGACGATCGGCGTGTCGACCGGCTGCTGGCCTTGATTATCAGGAATACGCGCATCATCGACGTTGATAGCCACACGTTCGAGGCTGATATCGACGCGACCGCCAGCCTGCCCCACGGCGATAACCAGCTTTGGCTGCAGCGCGTTTATCGCCGTATAGAGCACCGACAGCGCCTCGCCAAACACACAGGGAAGCTGGCGGGCGATCACCGTCTGACCGGCAATCATCGTCCCGTCCAGCTGCTGCACCACTTCCCAGGAAGGGTTCACCGTCTCGCCGTCGAAGGGTTCAAACCCGGTTATCAGTACTCCCGCCATCATCCTCTCCTTCGCGGTCAGTCAGATTGTCATATTTCTGCGTCCAGCTGAGCGCTGACCTGAATATGGCGCCCGGCAAAGGCCGCCCGCAGACGGCGGGCAAAATCCAGCGCGTGTGGGCCATCGCCATGCAGACACACCGTCTGCGCCACCACGTTCGCCCATTCGCCGCTGACGCTACGCACCCGGTGGTGTTGCACCATCTCGAGAGTTTGCGCCAGAGCCTGCTCTTCGCTGTCAATCAGCGCCCCGGGTTGGCTGCGCGGCACCAGGCTACCGTCGGCCAGGTAGCCGCGATCGGCAAACACCTCCTGGCGCGTCGTCAGACCATAGTGCTGCCCGGCGCGGACCAGTTCGCTGCCCGCCAGCCCCACCAGCACCAGTTTCGGATTCACATCACGGATCGCGCGGGCAATCGCGTCCGCCAGCGGCGGTGATTTGGCCGCCTGGTTATACAGCATGCCGTGCGGCTTCACGTGCTGCAGCTCACCGCCCTGCGCCTGAACGATCGCCGCCAGGGCGCCAATCTGATACAGCGTCTGGGCATAGACCGTTTCCGGCGGCAGATCCATCGCTGTGCGGCCGAAATTTTCCCGGTCGGCATACCCTGGATGGGCGCCGACCGCTACGCCGTACTTCAGCGCCTCGCGTACGCTCTGCACCATCAGCCCGGCGTCGCCGGCGTGAAAGCCGCAGGCGATATTTGCCGACGAGACCAGCTGGAGGAGCGCGCTATCATTCGCCCCGCCTTCCCCGAGATCGGCATTGAGATCAATCATCATCGTGGAGTCTCCAGGCCAGTTGTTCAAGATAACGTTGACGATCGGCCCGCGCCTTCAGGGCCTCCTCCAGCGAACAGGCGACGAAGTGGATCGGCTGCCCCAGCGGGATCTGCGCCAGCTGGTACATATCGGACTCAATAATGCAGGCGATGCGCGGATAGCCGCCGGTGGTTTGCGCATCGTTCATCAGGACGATGGGCTGGCCGTTATGCGGCACCTGCACTACGCCCGGCAGCAGACCGTGCGACAGCATCTCGCGATCGGTGATCCGTTTCAACGGCTGCCCCTGCAGGCGGTAGCCCATGCGATTGCTCTGCGGACTGAGCTGCCAGGGGGAGCGCCAGAACGACGCCTGCGAGGCCGCATCAAACTCATGATACTCCGGGCCCGGCAGCGCGCGAATGCGGTTGCCCAGCGGCAGCTGCTTGACACCGCGCGAGGTGGTAAAGCGCCGAGCGGCTTTCCCGAGCTTCAGTTGGTCGCCATCCTGCAGGCGGCGTCCTTCCAGACCGCCAATCCCCGCCTTAAGATCCGTGCTGCGCGAGCCAAGCACCACCGGGACCGCGACCCCGCCCGCCACCGCCAGATAGCTACGAATGCCATGCTGCGGCGTTTTCAGCACCAACCGTTGCCCGGCCCGGTAGGCGGTGCGCCAGCCCACCCAGACCGCTTTGCCGTCCAGCGTCGCTTCGCAGGCGGCGCCGGTCAGCGCGAACCAGCCGCTGCGGGCAAATTCGATCTCCACCTGACCGAGGGTAATCTCCAGCCCGGCGGCGTTCGCCTCGTTGCCAACCAGCAGATTGGCAATCACCAGCGAGGGATAATCCAGAGCGCCGCAGCGGCTGATGCCAGACTGACGCAGGCCTTCTCGTCCACCGTCCTGTACCGAGGTGTACAGACCGGCGCGGATCAGGGTTAACATACCCCCTCCTTTTGCGGCACAAAGCGAATTTTATCGCCCACGCGCAACAGCGCAGGCTCCTTACGCGCCGGGTCAAACAGCGTCAACGCGGTCCGCCCCAGCAGCTGCCAGCCGCCGGGCGTCGCCAGCGGATAGATGCCGGTTTGCGCGCCGCCAATGCCCACCGATCCGGCCGGGACCCGCACGCGCGGTTCGGCGCGACGCGGGGTCGCCAGCGCCGGCGGCAGCCCGCCCAGGTAGGGGAATCCCGGCTGAAAACCAATAAACCAGACCAGGTATTCCACCGAGGCATGCAGCTCCACAACCTGTTTTTCACTCAGGCCGCTGTGCTGCGCCACCACCCCGAGGTCCGGCCCGGCTTCGCCGCCGTACACCACCGGGATGGTCAATGATCTCGACTCCGGCTCCAGTGCGAGGCTCTCCTCCCACCAGCGCTGCAGACGGTCTATCGCCTCCCATGCCATCTCCTGAGGGCGGCGGAGCACCACGGTGATATTGTTCATGCCGGGAATGGCGTCAACCACCGCTTCGTGGTGAGACAGCCGCTGGGCCAATCCCCAGATCCGTTGCTGGCTCTCGAGCGTGACCGGCGGCTCCAGCTCCAGCACGACGGCCGTTTCTCCTAACAAATAACAACGCGCTCGCTGCACTTTTTTCTCTCCCGTCAGGCAGGGTTAGGAATATCAATAAAGGTAATATCCAGGTCGGTCGTTTCCGTCAGCCATTCGCTGAGGGCGCGAATGCCGCCCCGCTCGGTGGCGTGGTGGCCGGCGGCATAAAAATGCAGCCCCTGCTCGCGGGCAGAGTGAATGGTTTGTTCTGACACCTCGCCGGTGATAAACGCATCCACCCCGAAGCGCGCCGCGGCGTCGATAAAGCTCTGGCCACCGCCGGTACACCAGGCGACGCGGCTGACGGTATCCGGCCCGGTATCGCCGCACCACAGCGGCTTACGCCCCAGCCGGGCTTCGATCCACGAGGCCAGTTCGAGGCCGGAAACCGGCATCGACAGTTCGCCCCACGGCACCAGCGGTTCGATTTCACCCAGCACATTAATCCCCAGCAGATGCGCCAGCTGCGCGTTATTGCCCAGCTCCGGGTGGGCATCCAATGGCAGGTGCCAGCCGTAAAGATTGATATCGTTGGCCAGCAGAGTTTTCAGGCGGCGGCGCTTCATGCCGCGGATCACTGGCGATTCGTTTTTCCAGAAATAGCCATGATGAACAATCACCGCATCCGCCTGCAGCCGAACGGCCTCATCCAGCAGCGCCTGGCTGGCCGTCACCCCGGTGACGATCTTGTGTATCGTGTCGCGTCCTTCCACCTGCAGACCGTTAGGGGCGAAATCACTGATGGCCGCACTATTGAGCTTGTCGTTAATCAGTTGTTCCAGTTCGCTATTTTTCATCGCCACTCCAGCAGATAATCAGGGTATACAAAGGCATAACATAACCATATCCATTCGGGTCGTCGATAGTCCGCTACCGCCGCTGACCATGACTTTTTAGCGAATCCCGCAATTTGTCTATTCATACCGTCGCGCATTCATGTATATTTATGCACTTATAAAGCATATTAAATAACCAGAAAGCCCCTCAAGCCATGAATATGACTAATACATCGCTATTCATGCAGAACGATCGACTTTCGCTTTACGCCAGGAACCACACTTCATATGAAGACAACATCATCGCAGCCGCGGGCGATTTACTACGTCGTGGCGCTGCAGATCTGGGAGTATTTTAGCTTCTACGGCATGCGCGCCCTGCTGATCCTCTATCTCACCAATCAGCTCAAATATGACGATAACCACGCCTATGCCCTGTTCAGCGCCTACTGTTCGCTGGTCTATGTCACGCCGATCCTCGGCGGCTATCTGGCCGATAAGCTGTTAGGCAACCGGATGGCGGTGATGCTCGGCGCGCTGCTGATGGCCATTGGCCATCTGGTGCTCGGGGCCAGCGAAGCGGCTCCTATCTTCCTCTACCTGTCGCTGGCGATCATCGTCTGCGGCTACGGGCTGTTTAAATCCAACGTCAGCTGTCTGCTGGGCGAACTCTACGAACCCGCCGATCCGCGTCGCGATGGCGGCTTCTCGCTGATGTATGCCGCGGGCAATATCGGCTCGATTATCGCGCCGATCGCCTGCGGCTACGTACAGGAAGAGTATAGCTGGGCGATGGGCTTTGCCCTCGCGGCCATCGGCATGATTGCGGGGCTGGTGATTTTCCTCTGCGGCAACCGTCACTTCCGGCATACCGCCGGCGTCAACCGCCAGGCGTTGTGCGCGCGCCGTGTTCTGCTACCAAACTGGGGCTGGCTGCTGGTGCTGCTGGTCACCGCCCCGCTGCTGATTGCGGTGCTGTTCTGGCAGGAGTGGTCGGTGTATGCCCTGATCGTGGCGACCGCGATTGGCCTGGTGGTACTGGCGCGGATCTACCTGCGCGCCGAGACCGATAAGCAGCGCAAGGATCTGCGGCTGATCGTCGTCCTCACCGCGTTTAGCCTGCTGTTCTGGGCCTTCGCCCAGCAGGGCGGCAGCTCCATCAGCCTGTATATCGACCGCTTCGTTAACCGCCATATCATGAGCTATGAAGTTCCCACCGCCATGTTCCAGTCGGTCAACGCCTTCGCGGTAATGCTCTGTGGGATGGTGCTGGCGTGGCTGGTGAAAGAGAGCGTGGGTGGCAATCGCACCGTACGCATCTGGGGGAAATTCGCCCTCGGTCTGGGCCTGATGAGCGCCGGGTTCTGCATTCTGACCCTTAGCGCCCGCTGGTCGGCGGCCTATGGCCAGTCGTCCATGCCGCTGATGGTGCTGGGGCTGGCGGTGATGGGCTTTGCCGAACTGTTTATCGATCCGGTCGCGATGTCGCAAATCACCCGCATTGAGATCCCGGGGGTCACCGGGGTGCTGACCGGTATCTATATGCTGCTCTCCGGGGCCATCGCCAACTATCTGGCCGGCGTCATCGCCGACCAGACCTCGCAGGCGTCATTCGACGCCGCCGGGGCGGTGAACTACTCCATTGACGCCTACATCAAGGTCTTCAGCCAGATCACCTGGGGCGCGCTGGCCTGCGTCGGCGTGGTGCTGGTCATCTGGCTGTATCACTCGCTGAAGGTCAGGACCCGCCGTCTGGCGGTGGAGTAATCCCCTTTCTGGCGGCCTCCCAGGCCGCCAGCGTCTCCTGCCGCGCCTGTTTGTGATCGACCATCGGGCGCGGATAATCCAGTTTGATCCCTTGTTTATCCGCCCACACCCACGGCTGATGCAGCGCCTTCTCCGGCACCTTTGCCAGCTCAGGCAGCCAGCGACGCATAAACACCCCCTGCTTATCAAACTTCTCGCCCTGGGTGGTGGGATTAAAAATGCGGAAATAGGGCGCGGCGTCGGTGCCGGTCGAGGCTGCCCACTGCCAGCCACCGTTGTTCGCCGCCAGGTCGCCATCAATCAGTTGGCTCATGAAATAACGCTCCCCTGCCCGCCAGTCGAGGCGCAGATCCTTCGTCAGGAAACTGGCGACAATCATACGCAGCCGGTTATGCATCCAGCCGGTGGCGTTAAGCTGGCGCATCGCGGCATCGACAATCGGAAAGCCGGTCTCCCCGCGCTGCCAGGCCTGCAGGGCGGCCTCATCTTCACGCCAGGCGACCTTATCGGTCCACGCGATAAACGGGCGTCCTTTACAGAGTTTCGGATAGTAAACCATCAGATGGCGGTAAAACTCGCGCCAGATCAGCTCATTAAGCCAGGTGGCGCCGGCCCCGCCGTCCAGCGCGTTCGGGTGCTCCGCCAGCAGACGATGCAGGCACTGGCGCGGCGACAGCACCCCGGTGGCGAGGCAGGGCGACAGACGACTGGTCCCTTCCACGGCGGGGAGATCGCGCTGCTCCTCATAATCCGCCGCCGGTTGCTGACAAAACGCGCGCAGACGGGCCAGCGCCGTTTTTTCATCCGCGGCAAACAGCAGCCCATCAAACGGCGTTTGCGGGTAGTTAAGCTCAGGCACCGGCGGCGCCTGGCGGGCTGGCGTCTGGCGCGCCTTCGGGGCCGCCACGCACGCCGGCAACCCGTCCCGCAGACGGCGAATAAACGCATTCTTAAACGGGGTGAAGACTTTATACATTTCGCCGCCGCCGGTCAGTACGCTGCCGGGCGGCAACAGGACGCTGTCGTCAAATCCCTGGCAAATCACGTCGCGCAAGGTGTTCTCAACGGCCGCATCGCGCTGGCGTTCATTGAATTCGTACTGATAGTTGTAGAACAGGTGACTGACCTGATGCTGCTGGCAGAAATGGGCCAGCAGCTCGACGCTGGTGGTAAAATCATTCGCCTCTTCGACCCACAGCGGTATGCCCCGTTCCGCCAGCGCGGCGTGCAGACTGTGCAAATGGCTGGCGATAAACGCGGCCTGCCGCGGCGCCAGGTAATGCTCACGCCACTGCCCCGGGGTGGCGATAAACAGCGCCAGCACCTGCGCCTGCGGATCGCGGCAGGCGGCGGCCAGCGCCAGGTTATCGTGAATGCGTAAATCCGTGCGTAACCAGACCAGATGGGTGGCCATATCACTCCTCATTATCCGTCAGCAAAACTCATCTCATGATATAAGCCGGCAAAAATAGCGCGCTCCGGCAAAATAAGCACCTGCCAATTCCGTTGCGGCGCATGAAAACGAGTGTAGACAAGCGACGAAAAAAAACCGCCGGGGGCAACCCGGCGGTTTTCTTATGTTCTTCGCAGCAGGACGATTAATAAAAATCGTGAGCGGCTTTTTCCGCCTGCGCCATCCATACCGGCTGCTCGCTGGTTTTCGACCATACCCGGTGCAGCCAGCTGTAGTAGCGGGCGCGATCTTTCCAGAACAGCATCACCGGCAGCGCCACGACGCCAGCCACGACGGCGAAAGCACGACGCAGCAAAATAATATGAGCAGGATAAGCTT
This sequence comes from Klebsiella sp. 10982, assembly GCF_048589245.1. Taxonomy (NCBI): domain Bacteria; kingdom Pseudomonadati; phylum Pseudomonadota; class Gammaproteobacteria; order Enterobacterales; family Enterobacteriaceae; genus Klebsiella; species Klebsiella sp. 10982. Next base: position 107,230 of record NZ_JBMAXV010000005.1, on the reverse strand, counting down.
TGTACAACGCCATCATTTCTCTCCCCTTTATCAGGCCGGCAAGCAGCGCCGGTAAAATTAACTTGTTTGTCTGAGCAAAATAGTACCGTGTTGGTTGTAATTTTACTACTCATCCGACCACTAAAAAGCACGTATTTATACTTAATTTACATTCATCGCGTAAATTAGTTACAAAAAAGTTAAATTAATACTAACCATCAGTTAATTTGTGCCTTTGTCATTTTTATACTTTTTTTACACCGCGCCCGCGGATTTTTGCGAAATCTTTGCGCCGTAATTTCTATTCTCCTGGTAAATCAAAAAGACACCCGGAGGTGGATTGTGACTGCAGGCGTACTCACTGGCGTTGGGCTGGTGTTCCTGTTACTGGCTTATCTGGTTTATGCCTTGATACATGCGGAGGCATTCTGATGGCTGCCCAGGGATTTTTATTATTAGCCAGCTATCTGCTGGTATTGCTGGTGCTGGCGCGCCCGCTGGGGGCGTGTCTGGCGAGGATGGTGAACGATATCCCGCTTCCCGGCCTGGCCGGCGTCGAGCGCGTCCTGTGGCGCGTGGCCGGGATCCGCGCCGAGGAGATGGGCTGGCTGCAGTATTTGCTGGCGATCCTGCTGTTTAACGCCCTCGGCGGCCTGGTCCTGTTCGCCCTGCTGATGCTGCAGGGCGTGCTGCCGTTTAACCCGCAGCACCTGCCGGGGCTGTCATGGGATCTGGCGCTCAATACCGCGGTCAGCTTTGTCAGCAATACCAACTGGCAGGCTTACGCCGGCGAAAGCACCATGAGCTATCTCAGCCAGATGGTCGGCCTGACGGTGCAGAATTTCCTCTCTGCCGCCACCGGGATCGCCGTGGTCTTCGCCCTGACCCGCGCCTTCGCCCGGCAGAAAATGTCCACCCTTGGCAATGCCTGGGTCGACCTGACGCGCATTACCCTGTGGCTCCTGCTGCCGCTCTCCCTGCTGGTGGCCCTGTTCTTTATTCAGCAGGGTGTGCCGCAGAATCTGCTGGCCTACCAGCCCTTTACCACCCTCGAAGGGGCGCACCAGCTGTTGCCGATGGGGCCTGTCGCCTCGCAGGAAGCGATTAAGCTGCTGGGCACCAACGGCGGCGGTTTCTTTAACGCCAACTCCGCTCACCCGTTTGAAAACCCAACCGCGCTGACCAATATCGTGCAGATGCTGGCGATCTTCCTTATCCCGGCGGCGCTGTGCTTCGCCTTCGGCGAGGTGGTGAGCGATCGCCGTCAGGGACGCGCCATCCTGTGGGCAATGACGCTGATCTTTATCCTTTGCGTCGCCGTGGTGATGTGGGCGGAAACTCGCGGCAACCCCCACCTGCTGACGCTGGGCGCTGACAGTAGCCTGAATATGGAAGGTAAAGAGAGTCGCTTCGGTATTCTCGCCAGCAGTCTGTTCGCGGTGATCACCACCGCCGCCTCCTGCGGCGCGGTCAACGCCATGCATGACTCCTTCACCGCGCTGGGCGGCATGGTGCCGATGTGGCTGATGCAGATTGGCGAAGTGGTGTTCGGCGGCGTCGGCTCGGGCCTGTACGGCATGCTGCTGTTCGTCATGCTGGCGGTATTTATCGCCGGGCTGATGGTCGGCCGCACCCCGGAGTACCTCGGGAAGAAAATCGATGTCCGGGAAATGAAAATGATCGCCCTCGCCATTCTGGTCACCCCGACGCTGGTGCTGCTCGGCACGGCGCTGGCGATGATGACCGACGCCGGTCGCGCCGGGATGTTCAACCCCGGGCCGCACGGCTTTAGCGAAGTGCTGTACGCCGTCACCTCGGCGGCCAATAACAACGGCAGCGCCTTCGCTGGCCTGGGTGCGGCGACGCCGTTCTGGAACCTGCTGCTGGCGTTCTGCATGCTGGTCGGCCGCTTCGCCGTCATCATTCCGGTGATGGCCATCGCCGGCTCGCTGGTGGCGAAGAAAATACAGCCGGCCAGCCCCGGTACCCTCGCCACTCACGACGCCCTGTTTATCGGTTTGCTGATCGGCACCGTACTGCTGGTGGGCGCCCTGACCTTTATTCCTGCGCTGGCGCTTGGCCCGCTGGCTGAATACTTTTCCTTACTTTGAGCGATGCGGAGCACCCTGTTATGAGTCGCAAACAATTAGCCCTGCTGGAGCCGACGCTGGTGCGCCAGGCGCTGCTGGATGCCGTGAAAAAACTCAGCCCGATGGTGCAATGGCGCAATCCGGTGATGTTTATCGTCTGGGTCGGCAGCCTGTTAACCACCCTGCTGGCCATCGCCATGGCGGGCGGTGCCCTGACCGGTAGCGCCACCTTTACCGCCGCCGTCAGTATCTGGCTGTGGTTTACCGTGCTGTTCGCTAACTTTGCCGAAGCGATGGCGGAAGGCCGCAGCAAAGCCCAGGCCAACAGCCTGAAAGGGGTGAAAAAAACGGCGTTCGCCCGCAAACTGCGCGCCCCGCAGCATGACGCACCGGTCGACCACGTGCCGGCGGAAGACCTGCGCAAAGGCGACGTGGTGCTGGTGGAAGCCGGGGATATTATCCCCTGCGATGGCGAAGTCATCGAAGGCGGCGCCTCGGTGGACGAAAGCGCCATTACCGGCGAGTCTGCCCCGGTGATCCGTGAATCCGGTGGCGATTTCGCCTCGGTGACCGGCGGGACACGCATTCTCTCCGACTGGCTGGTGATCCGCTGCAGCGTGAACCCGGGAGAAACCTTCCTCGACCGGATGATCGCCATGGTGGAAGGCGCCCAGCGCCGTAAAACGCCGAACGAGATCGCCCTGACGATCCTGCTGATCGCCCTGACGCTGGTGTTCCTGCTGGCCACCGCCACCATCTGGCCCTTCTCGGCGTGGAGCGGCAATGCGGTCAGCGTTACCGTACTGGTCGCCCTGCTGGTGTGCCTGATCCCGACCACCATCGGCGGGCTGCTGTCGGCCATCGGCGTCGCCGGGATGAGCCGTATGCTCGGCGCCAACGTGATCGCCACCAGCGGCCGTGCGGTGGAAGCCGCTGGCGACGTCGATGTTCTGCTGCTGGATAAAACCGGGACCATTACCCTCGGCAACCGCCAGGCCTCCGCCTTCCTGCCGGCGCGCGGCGTGGAAGAGCGAACCCTCGCCGACGCCGCCCAGCTCTCCTCGCTGGCGGATGAAACCCCTGAGGGGCGCAGCATCGTGGTGCTGGCGAAACAGCGCTTTAACCTGCGCGAACGCGATCTGCAGTCGCTGCACGCCACCTTTGTCCCCTTTACCGCGCAAACGAGGATGAGCGGCATCAATATCGATCAGCGCATGATCCGCAAAGGGTCGGTGGACGCCATTCGCCGCCACGTGGAGGCCAACGGCGGCCACTTCCCTGCCGATGTCGATAAACAGGTGGAAGAGGTCGCTCGCCAGGGGGCCACGCCGCTGGTGGTCGCCGAAGGCGAAAAGGTGCTGGGGATTATTGCGCTCAAAGATATCGTCAAAGGCGGCATCAAAGAACGTTTCGCCCAGCTGCGCAAAATGGGCATTAAAACGGTGATGATCACCGGCGATAACCGCCTGACCGCCGCGGCGATCGCCGCCGAGGCCGGCGTCGATGATTTCCTCGCCGAAGCGACGCCGGAAGCCAAGCTGGCCTTGATCCGCCAGTATCAGTCGGAAGGTCGGCTGGTGGCGATGACCGGCGACGGCACCAACGATGCGCCCGCGCTGGCTCAGGCCGACGTGGCGGTAGCCATGAACTCCGGCACCCAGGCGGCGAAGGAAGCGGGCAACATGGTCGACCTGGATTCCAACCCCACCAAGCTGATTGAGGTGGTCCATATCGGCAAACAGATGTTAATGACGCGCGGCTCGCTGACCACCTTCAGTATTGCCAACGACGTGGCGAAATATTTCGCCATTATTCCGGCGGCGTTTGCCGCGGTCTATCCTCAGCTGGCCATGCTGAACGTGATGGGCCTGCATTCGCCGTCATCGGCGATCCTCAGCGCCGTTATCTTCAACGCGCTGATCATCGTCTTCCTGATCCCGCTGGCCCTGAAAGGCGTGAGTTACCGTCCGCTCTCCGCCTCGGCGATGCTGCGCCGCAACCTGTGGATCTACGGCCTCGGCGGTCTGCTGGTGCCCTTTATCGGTATTAAAGCCATTGACCTGCTGCTGACCCTGAGCGGTCTGGTGTGAGGAAAAAACGATGTCATTGATTCGTCCAGCACTTGTGCTATTTGTTCTGTTAACGCTGCTCACCGGCGGCGTCTATCCTCTGCTTACCACCAGCCTGGGACAATGGTGGTTTAACCCGCAGGCTAACGGCTCGCTGATCCGCCTGAACGGTGAAGTGCGCGGCTCGGCGCTGATTGGTCAGAACTTTACTGCCGCAGGCTATTTCCAGGGCCGCCCGTCGGCCACCGCTGAGACGGCGGATAATCCCATGGCCTCGGGCGGCAGCAATCTCGCCGCCAGCAACCCGGCGCTGGATAACGCGGTGAGCGAGCGCGTGCAGGCTCTGCGCGCCGCCAACCCGGACGCCGACCCGCGGGTGCCGGTCGAGCTGGTCACCACCTCGGCAAGCGGTCTCGATAACAACCTGACTCCGGCCGCCGCGCTGTGGCAGGTCCCCCGGGTGGCCAAAGCGCGCCAGCTGAGCGTTGAGCAGGTAACCCAGCTGGTGAATCAGGCCACAGAAACGCCGCTGCTGAGCTTCCTTGGCCAGCCGGTGGTGAATATACTGCAACTCAATATGGCGCTGGATGCCCTGAAGGATAAGTAAATGAGTGACGAGCCGCTGCGCCCGGACCCTGACCGCCTGCTGCAGCACACCGCCGCCCCGCATCGCGGCAAACTGAAAGTGTTCTTCGGCGCCTGTGCCGGAGTGGGGAAAACCTGGGCGATGCTGGCGGAAGCGCAGCGGCTGCGCGCCCAGGGGCTGGATATTCTGATTGGCGTGGCGGAGACCCACGGCCGAAAAGAGACCGCCGCGATGCTGGAGGGCCTGAGCACCCTGCCGCCGCGGCGGCTCGCTCATCGCGGGCGGTACGTCTATGAGTTCGATCTCGACGCCGCCCTCGCCCGCCGTCCGGCGCTGATTCTGGTGGATGAGCTGGCGCACAGCAACGCGCCCGGCTCCCGCCACCCAAAGCGCTGGCAGGACGTGGATGAACTGCTGGAGGCCGGGATTGATGTCTTTACCACCGTTAACGTCCAGCATCTGGAAAGCCTGAATGACGTCGTCAGCGGGATCACCGGCGTGCAGGTGCGGGAGACCGTCCCCGACCCCTTCTTTGACGCCGCGGACGACGTGGTGCTGGTGGACCTCCCCCCGGACGATCTGCGCCAGCGGCTCAATGAGGGCAAAGTCTATATCGGCGGCCAGGCCGAGCGCGCTATCGAAAATTTTTTCCGCAAGGGCAATCTGATTGCGCTGCGCGAACTGGCCCTGCGCCGCACCGCCGATCGCGTCGATGAGCAGATGCGCGCCTGGCGCGACCGTCAGGGCCAGGAGAAAGTCTGGCACACCCGCGATGCGATCCTGCTCTGTATCGGGCACAACACCGGCAGCGAAAAGCTGGTGCGCGCCGCCGCCCGGCTCGCCGCCCGCCTGGGCAGCGTCTGGCATGCGGTGTACGTCGAGACCCCTTCCCTGCACCGGCTGCCGGAAGCCCGGCGACGGGCTATTCTCGCCGCGCTGCGTCTGGCCCAGGAGCTGGGCGCCGAAACCGCCACCCTCTCCGATCCGTCGGAAGAGAAAGCGGTCCTCCATTACGCCCGCGAGCATAACCTCGGCAAAATCGTCATCGGCCGCCAGCGCAAGCGCCGCTGGTGGGATCGCAGCGGTTTCGCCGACCGTCTGGCTCGCCATGCGCCGGACCTCGATCTGGTGGTGATCGCCCTCGATGAAAAACCGTCCCCTCTCCCTGCGCGGGCCAACGACAGCCGTACAGCGCTGGAGAAGTGGCGCCTGCAGCTGCAGGGCTGCGCGGTGGCGGTGGCGCTATGCGCCATCATTACCCTGGTAGCCATGCAGTGGTTGATGGCCTTCGAAGCCGCCAATCTGGTGATGCTCTATCTGCTGGGAGTGGTAATCATCGCCCTGGTCTATGGCCGCTGGCCGTCGGTGCTGGCGACGGTGATCAACGTTATCAGCTTCGATCTCTTTTTTGTCGCCCCGCGCGGGACGCTGGCGGTGTCGGATGTCCAGTATCTGCTCACCTTCGGCGTGATGCTCACCGTGGGTCTGCTTATCGGTAACCTCACCGCCGGCGTGCGCTACCAGGCGCGGGTGGCGCGCTACCGTGAACGCCGTACCCGCCACCTGTATGAGATGTCTAAAGCGCTGGCGGTGGGTCGCAGCCAGCAGGATATCGCCACCACCAGCGAGCGGTTTATCGCCTCTACCTTTCAGGCCCGCAGCCAGCTGCTGCTGCCGGACGCCCAGGGAAAACTGCTGCCCTTAACCCATCAGCCTGGGCTGACCCCATGGGATGACGCCATCGCCCGCTGGAGCTTTGATAAGGGCCAACCTGCCGGCGCCGGCACCGATACCCTGCCCGGGGTGCCGTACCAGATTTTACCGCTGAAGAGCGCCACCCGAACCTGGGGGCTATTGGTGGTGGAGCCAGAGAATCTGCGCCAGCTGATGATCCCGGAGCAGCAGCGGCTGCTGGAGACCTTCACCCTGCTGGTGGCCAGCGCGCTGGAGCGCCTCACCCTGACCGCCAGCGAAGAGCAGGCCCGGCTGACCAGCGAGCGCGAAAGCCTGCGTAACTCGCTGCTCGCCGCCCTGTCCCACGATCTGCGTACTCCGCTGACCGTGCTGTTTGGCCAGGCGGAAATCCTGACCCTCGACCTGGCCAGCGAGGGCTCGAAACATGCCCCGCAGGCCGCCGAAATTCGCCAGCATGTGCTCAACACCACCCGGCTGGTAAACAACCTGCTGGATATGGCGCGGATCCAGTCCGGCGGCTTTAATCTGCATAAAGAGTGGCTGACGCTGGAGGAAGTGATCGGCAGCGCGCTGCGCATGCTCGAACCGAGCCTCGGCGGCCAGCACATTCAGCTCGATCTCCCCGATCCCCTCCAGCTGGTGCATGTCGACGGGCCGCTGTTCGAGCGGGTGCTGATCAACCTGCTGGAAAATGCCCATAAGTATGCCGGGGGCCGGGCAGACATCGGTATCCGCGCCGAAGCGGACGCCAGGCAGCTGTCGCTGGAGGTCTGGGACAACGGTCCGGGGATCCCGGCGGGCCAGGAACAGGCTATCTTTGATAAATTCGCCCGCGGCAACAAAGAGTCGGCGATCCCCGGCGTCGGGCTGGGCCTTGCCATCTGTCAGGCCATCGTCGACGTCCACGGCGGGACCATTTCCGCCAGCAACCGGCCCGAGGGCGGTGCCTCTTTCCGTGTTACACTCCCGGGAGAAGCGCCCCCTGAACTGGAAGAGTTACCTGAGGAATTGTGATTAACGTTCTGATTATCGAAGATGAACACGCTATCCGTCGCTTTCTGCGCACCGCGCTGGAAGCCGACGGCATGCGCGTATTTGAAGCGGAAACCCTGCAGCGTGGTCTCATTGAAGCCGCCACCCGTAAGCCCGACCTCGCGATCCTCGATCTGGGCCTGCCGGATGGTGACGGCATCGATTTTATTCGCGACCTGCGTCAGTGGAGTCAGATACCGATTATCGTCCTGTCAGCGCGTAGCGAAGAGCATGACAAAATCGCCGCCCTGGATGCCGGCGCCGATGACTACTTAAGTAAACCCTTTGGCATCGGCGAGCTGCAGGCCCGCCTGCGCGTCGCGCTGCGTCGCCACGGCGCGGCGCAGGCCGATGAGCCGGTGGTGCGCTTCGCCGACCTGGAGGTCAATATCCCCGCCCGCCGCATTCTGCGCGGCAGCGAAGAGATCCACCTGACGCCTATCGAGTTTCGTCTGCTGGCGGCGCTGTTGAATAATCCCGGCAAAGTGCTTACCCAGCGCCAGCTGCTGAATCAGGTGTGGGGGCCTAACGCCGTGGAGCACAGCCACTATCTGCGGATCTATATGGGTCATCTGCGGCAAAAGCTGGAGGTCGATCCGGCACGGCCGCAGCATTTGCTGACCGAAACCGGCATTGGCTATCGCTTTATGCCCTGAGCCCCGCCTCTGCAGTACCAGAGGCTGGCGATTTTCAGCCCTTCAGAGAGCAGCAGAAAACCGGCCAGGATCGCTACATGCCTGACGCCGGCAGCCTGAATCAGCCACAGACCCAGCGACAGCGAAGGCTGCATAAACACCAGCCTGAGCGGCGCCTGCCCCCAGGCCAGCCACAGCGCATAGCGGCTCTGGCGGAAAAAAAGGATCATCGACAGCGGGATGCTGATAATCAGCAGAACATTCAGCGGATAGAGCCAGACCGCCGCGGAGCCCCAGGTGTGCAACAGCTGAAGATACGCCAGCATGTCGTCGTAGAAAGGGAGACGGCGGTGGGAAATATTCCACCATAAGAATTGCAGGACGAAAAAGAGATCCATCCACGCCCAGAACAAAAACAGGGACTTCCGTTGTATTTTCATCGCTATCCTTGCGAAAAAAATCAGGCCCGCAAGGGGCCTGAGAGTAGTGCGTAGTTACGCGTTCTTCAGCACTTCACTGACAATCTCTACCGCTTCTTTTTCAATCAGCTTGCGATGTTCTTCGCCGAGGAAGCTTTCGCAGTAGATCTTGTAGGCATCTTCGGTGCCTGACGGACGCGCCGCGAACCAGCCGTTGTCGGTCATCACCTTCAGACCGCCAATCGCCGCCCCGTTGCCCGGCGCCGCGGTCAGACGGGCAGTGATCGGATCGCCCGCCAGCGTATCGGCGCTGACCATTTCCGGAGAGAGCTTGGACAGCGCCGCTTTCTGCGCGGAGGTCGCGGAAGCCTGCAGACGGTTATAGCTCGGCGCACCGAAGCGTTCCGCCAGCTCGTTGTAATGCTCCTGCGGGTTTTTCCCGGTGACGGCGGTGATTTCCGCCGCCAGCAGGCACATGATGATGCCGTCTTTATCGGTCGACCACGGCGTGCCGTCGAAGCGCAGGAAGGAGGCCCCGGCGCTCTCTTCGCCGCCGAAGCCGAAGCTGCCGTCGAACAGGCCGTCAACGAACCACTTAAAGCCCACCGGCACTTCCACCAGCTTGCGGCCCAGATCGTTCACCACGCGGTCAATCATCGCGGAGGAGACCAGCGTTTTACCGACTGCCACCTCTTTGCCCCACTGCGGACGATGCTGGAACAGGTAGTTAATCGCCACCGCCAGGTAGTGGTTCGGGTTCATCAGCCCGGCCGGGGTGACAATCCCGTGACGGTCGTAATCCGGATCGTTAGCAAACGCCAGGTCGAACTTATCGCGCAGCGCCAGCAGGCCCGCCATCGCACACTCCGAGGAGCAGTCCATACGGATGGCGCCGTCTTTATCGAGGTGCATAAAGCGGAAGGTCTGATCCACCTGATCGTTGACAATGGTCAGATTGAGCTTGTAGTGCTCGCCAATGCGTTTCCAGTATTCGATACCGGACCCGCCCAGCGGATCGACGCCCAGCGTCAGGCCGGCTTTCTGGATCGCCGCCATGTCGACGATATCCGCCAGGCCTTCGATGAACGGCTGCACCAGATCCTGTTCTTTAACGTGGCCAGAAGCCAGCGCCGCGTCCAGAGAAATGCGTTTCACGCCCTGCAGGCCCGCGGCCAGCAGTTCGTTGGCGCGGTTTTCCACCACTTTGGTGACGTTGGTATCCGCCGGGCCGCCGTTTGGCGGGTTGTACTTGATACCACCATCTTCCGGCGGGTTATGTGACGGGGTGATCACAATGCCGTCCGCCAGCGGACCGCCTTTTTTGTTATGCACCAGAATCGCGTTGGAAACCGCCGGCGTCGGGGTGAAACCGTTGTTTTCCTGCACGATCACGTCAACACCGTTGGCGGTTAACACTTCCAGCACCGAGATAAACGCCGGCTCGGAAAGGGCGTGGGTATCTTTGCCGACATAGCACGGCCCGGTGATCCCGTTCTTCGCACGATCTTCCGCAATGGCCTGGGCGATGGCCAGGATATGCGGTTCGTTGAAGTTGTGGCGCGCCGCGCTACCGCGATGGCCAGAGGTACCGAATTTTACCGCATGCTCCGCATTACCGACTTCAGGCTTCAGCACATAGTACTGAGCAGTCAGTTGGGCGACGTTAATCAAATCACTCTGTTGCGCAGGCTGCCCCGCACGTTTATCGATTGCCATTGCCTGATCCTTCTGGTGCAAATGTTAAAAAACTAGATCGTGCCGCAAACCTTCTCAATCAGCTCCGTAGGGAACTGCATCGACTGCATGATGTGCTCGATCATGCTGCATTTACGGCCGGTATTGGTATTGGTGATAACCCACCACGGGGTACCAGGAACCTGTTTCGGTTTGGTCTGGTTGCCGCTTTTCAGCAGCGTACGCGCATCTTCCGCGAAGTAGACGCGCGTGCGGCCATGCAGAGACTCGGTGGCCTCAGCAAATGCCTGACTGTCCAGGGAGTAGAGGGTCGTCAACACCAGCATAAAACGATTCACCGCACGCTTCTGCTCGGCGTATTCATCAGATAACAGCAGCTCGCGCATGGCGCGGACTTTATCTTTCACCGGGTTAGCGGCTTTCACCTCAACGGCAGGCGCTGGCACCAGTGCCGGCGCGGCTTTGCTGACCGGTGTAGCCGGTTGGGAAACGGCGGAAAATTTCAGCATGCGCCGTAAAATGTCGGATGCGCTCTCGCCGATATGCAGAGTGTGGCTGGCAATATAGCGATAGAGTTCATCATCAACTTCAATTGTTTTCATCTTAATCCAGTGCGATATCTTTTCTGAATACAAATCGTTGGGATTATAAGTACAAATCCCAACGGCGGATAGCGTCAAACCAGGATGGCGGTAAAACTCAGAAAACTTCTGGGTCTTGCAGCCGGATGGCAGAATGTCCAACATAATACCCTAACCCGACGGAGCGAAAAAAAGAACTTTGCCATGAAATTAAATAGCCGAGCGCAATCTGCACAGAATTCGCACAACCACTCCCCGATCGTGCTGGTCCACGGTCTGTTTGGCAGCCTGGACAACCTGGGCATCCTCGCCCGCGACCTGATCGCCGACCACGATATTGTGCAGGTCGATATGCGTAACCACGGATTATCGCCGCGGTCGCCAGAGATGACCTACCCCGCCATGGCGCAGGATCTGCTCGATACGCTCGACGCGCACCAGATTGAGCGCGCCACCTTTATCGGCCATTCGATGGGCGGCAAAGCGGTGATGGCGCTCACCGCCCTGGCGCCGGAACGCATCAGCGGACTGGTGGCGATCGATATCGCGCCGGTGGATTATCACGTACGCCGCCATGATGAGATCTTCGCCGCTATCCGCGCCGTCAGCGAATCCGCCGCCAGCACCCGCCAGCAGGCGGCGCAGGTGATGCGCGAGCATCTGCAGGAGGAAGGGGTAATTCAGTTCCTGCTGAAATCCTTCGTCGACGGCGACTGGCGCTTCAACGTGCCGGTGCTGTGGGACCAGTATCCGCATATCGTCGGCTGGGAAACTATTCCGGCCTGGCCACACCCAACGCAGTTTATTCCCGGCGGCAACTCGCCCTATGTGACCGATGCCTACCGTGAAGCGCTGCTGGCCCAGTTCCCGCAGGCGCGGGCCCACGTCATCGCCGGCGCCGGACACTGGGTCCATGCCGAGAAACCCGAGGCGGTATTACGCGCGATCCGTCGTTACCTGACGAGCATCGCCGTCTGATTGGCTAAAATATGCCCGACCGCGCCGCAGAATGCCCGCGGTCGTTGGCGCAGCCGTTCGCCTGATGTATGATGGCGCGCTATCTGCGCCGGCTAGAGCCCGGCTGCTTGTTTCCCCGAAGTCACTCAGAATCATGGCAAAAGAACAAACGGACCGTACGACATTAGATTTGTTCGCAAACGAGCGTCGCCCGGGAAGACCGAAAACCAATCCGCTGTCGCGCGATGAACAACTGCGCATCAACAAACGTAATCAGCTGAAACGCGATAAAGTGCGCGGGCTGAAGCGCGTCGAGTTAAAACTCAACGCGGATGCGGTCGATGCGCTCAACGAGCTGGCGGAAGCGCGTAATATGAGCCGCAGCGATCTCATCGAAGAGATGCTGATGACGCAATTAACCGCCCTGCGCAGCCAGGGAAAAGTCTAACTTTCCGCGAAAAACCCGCATTCATGTAGCAGAGTGTGCAGTCGGGCGTGATTGCTGTTTCCGCGCCCTTGCCTGTTCTGCTATGATTGCCGTTATCTATGGGCATCGCGTCCCTACCACATCATTTAAGTTTCAAGAGGTTATTTTACTCATGGCAATCATCGGCATCTTTTTTGGCAGCGACACCGGCAACACCGAAAATATTGCAAAAATGATTCAAAAGCAGCTTGGTAAAGATGTTGCTGATGTTCACGACATTGCCAAAAGCAGCAAAGAAGACCTGGAAGCCCACGACATCCTGCTGCTCGGCATCCCGACCTGGTACTACGGGGAAGCGCAGTGTGACTGGGACGACTTCTTCCCGACGCTGGAAGAGATCGACTTTAATGGCAAACTGGTGGCGCTGTTCGGCTGCGGCGACCAGGAAGACTACGCAGAATACTTCTGCGACGCGCTGGGCACCATCCGCGACATCATTGAGCCACGCGGCGCGACCATCGTCGGTCACTGGCCGACGGCCGGGTATCATTTTGAGGCTTCCAAAGGCCTGGCGGATGACGACCACTTCGTCGGCCTCGCCATCGATGAAGACCGCCAGCCGGAGCTGACCAACGAGCGCGTGGAGAAGTGGGTGAAGCAGGTTGCCGAAGAGCTGCACCTCGAAGAAATCAAAAACGCCTGATGATTAAGCGGCGTAACTATTGAGTTGCGTCGCATTAATAGACAAAAGCAATCAAACTAATAGCTACAAGTTTTTAACTTTTAATCACATATCTGTACAATGTCCTCTGATTCTACGAGGCACGTGACGCAGTTTGTAGCTGGTGCCTCGTTTTTGACAGCAAACCAGGCCTGATGCTTGCAGTTTTCATTTACCAGTGGCAGTTCTATAATGAGACGCATTACGTCGGGTTAATTTCTGTATGACTTCCGTTGAAGGAAGTAGATCGTTTAGCAACAGGACAGATTCCGCATGACTGACAACAATACCGCATTAAAGAAGGCTGGCCTGAAAGTCACACTTCCTCGACTAAAAATCCTTGAAGTGCTGCAGGAACCGGATAACCATCATGTCAGTGCGGAAGACTTATATAAACGCCTGATCGACATGGGCGAAGAGATCGGTCTGGCGACCGTTTACCGCGTCCTCAACCAGTTTGATGACGCCGGCATCGTGACTCGTCATAATTTCGAAGGCGGAAAATCCGTTTTCGAACTGACCCAGCAGCATCACCACGATCACCTGATCTGCCTCGACTGCGGCAAAGTGATCGAATTCAGCGACGACTCGATCGAATTACGCCAGCGTGAAATTGCCTCCCGCCACGGCATCCGCCTGACCAACCACAGTTTATATCTGTATGGTCACTGTGCGGAAGGGGATTGCCGCGAGGACGAACACGCCCACGACGCGGTGGAAAAATAATTCCCCGTTTCGCTGAGACTGAAAAGCCAACCTGCCGGTTGGCTTTTTTATGGGCGCCTCTGGCACCCTTCCCGCACACGCCCCTGGGGTGACTTTCCTCATCCCCGCTTTGTCCGGAGAGTTGATATGGAACTTCGCCAGCAGGGCGATCTCTGATCGGATCGGTCGTCGTCCGGTGCTGATGGGCATTACCGTGCTGGCCCTGCTCACCACCTGGCCGGTGATGCACTGGCTCACCGCCGCGCCCGATTTTACGCGTATGACGCTGGTCCTGCTGTGGTTCTCGTTCTTTTTTGGCATGTATAACGGCGCGATGGTGGCGGCGCTCACCGAAGTGATGCCGGTGTATGTCCGCACGGTGGGCTTTTCGCTGGCCTTCAGCCTTGCCACCGCGATCTTCGGCGGACTGACGCCGGCTATCTCTACCGCCCTGGTCGAGCTCACCGGCGATAAAAGCGCGCCCGGCTGGTGGCTAATGTGCGCCGCGCTGTGCGGGTTTGTCGCCACCGTCCTGCTGTTCGTGCGTCTGAGCCGCAGCTACCAACCGGCAGAGAGCCAGCGCTAAAAAACAAACGGGCGGAGAGAGACTCCGCCCGTTTGCCGCTATCGTCTGGATTAATGGGTCGTATTATTGCTGCGGATCTCCTTCCAGATCTGGTCGCAACGCGCTTTCACCGCCTGATCGTTACCGGTGCGGGTGGCCTGAATACACTGCTGGTAATCCAGTACCCGGACGCTCTCCTGGTTAGCAAACTGCTGGTGCTGTTTATCCTCTTTCAGGACATTCAGTACGCTCTGACACGCTTCAATCTTGTCCGGATTCCCTTCCGCCGTATTAATACAGGCGCTATAGGCATTTCTGAGTTTAGAATCTTCTTCGGGTGCCGGCGAAGCGGTACAGCCCGCCAGACCCGATGCCATCATGGCAATGAACAGCATTTTTTTCATTGTCGTTCTCCCGGAGGTGCGGCAGGCTCACGCCCGCCGCGCAGGTATCAGAAAATAGTGAACGGGGCGATAACCATGAACTTCACATCGCGCTCATCCTGGAAGATGTTGCCGTAGCCACCGCTCCAGCTCGGGATATCGGAATGGTTGTCGTACTGGGTAAAGTGCAGTTTGAACAGCGTGCCCTTCGCCCGACCTTCCTGCACGGTATACAGCGCATCCAGGCTGTAGGCCGACTCTTTCAGGCGATAGTCAGGATCGTAGTACGCATCCGGAGAGGACATTCTGCCCGGCTTCGCATCCCAGGCGTAGACATAAGAGGCGCCAAACGCCCAGCCAGGCATGTCCCAGTTTTTCATGTCATACATCGCGCCGAAGAAGACCGCTTTTTCGCCGTTGGCGTTAAAGTCAGAGCGGTTATCCCACCAGATATCGAGACGACCGTTGGAGGAGGCGTAGGTCGGCGTCATACGCTGCAGGAAGTAGCCCTGCTGGCCATCGGCCTTCACCCAGGTCCCTTCCAGACGCAGATCCAGCACATCCGCCACTTTATAGCCAAAGGTTAATGCCTGCAGCCATGCGGTGCCGTCATAGATGTCGTTGACCCCGCCATTGCTGACCTTATCGCGGGTGCCGTAGAACTGATAGCTGGTGCTCAACGGTGCACCGGCGACGTCAAACTTGTAGCTGGCTTTAGCAAAGTACTGATCGATATAGCCCTGAGCCTGACCAAACGCCGCTTCCAGCACCAGGTCATTTTTGAAATCATATTTAGCGCCGATGGAGTGCAGATAATCGACTTTGGTTTTCTTGTCGTTCTGATAGAAATCGTCCATCTCGATATGCCATGGCGCTTTATATTCGTTCGTCCACATGTAGGAGAAACTTAACGCGCCCGCGGTGCCATAGTCGAAGTTGGCGCCGGCTTCCGCCCCCTGGTAGGTACCAGGCATAAAGCTCCAGTGCGGAGCCAGCAGAGTCCGGCCGGTTGGCTGGATATAACCTGCGCGTGCCCACGCGGGACCATATTTGAATTTCGCTGCCGCTTTATACAGGCTGATGCCGCTCTTATCGCCGGAATAATCTTCGTCATAGGCTTTGTTACGCGACGAGAAGGCGATTTCGTTCGGGTGGCCGCTGTCGCCGTTTTCCGCCATTTCAATCGCCGTAAACGCGGCAATATCCAGGCCAAACATATCGGCGGCATAGCCGGACTGGAAGTCCAGGTTGGCGTTCCAGGTGGAGTGAGAAAGGTTGGTTTTGTATTTGTCGCCGTCGGTCACATCTTTACGGTCACGCTCACGCTGCCAGTAATAGATACCGCCGGTTAAGGTTGAATCATCGATAAAGCCTGCTGCGCTGGCCTGCGGAACCACAACCCAGCCCGACATCGCGGTGACGGCGGCAATAGCCAGCGCCAGCGTACTACGTTTGCCACTAAACGTACGCATGTGCATATCCTCTTTGACGTTTTAAAAGGCGAAGACCAGGGGTCATTCGCTAAAAAAATAAATAAAACTGCAAAATGTGGGGCGGTGAAAAAGGCCGCGAAACCACTGTAGATAGACTATTTTTCGTGACGCGAATTATCAATGTTTTTCGTGAGGCAAAGCTTAAGATTATGACAAAGCGCACATAATTTATGTCGTTTTGTTACAGTCTTATCTCTGATGATTTTGTCATGGAAGTCATTGCAAAATCAGGGAAAAAAGAAAAGACTGAAAGCGATTACATTGGTTTTTTGTATATGACAGGAAACATCAGAAGATCTATTTATTGCCATCCTGAAACAGGATTAATTCGCATCGCGAAAATAAAAAGAGTAATTGGCTGATTCTGAAACAAAAAAAAGCGCCGCACAATGCGACGCTTTTCATGGCGGAGACGTTATTCCCCTGCTTTCGCCCAGGTATCACGCAGGCCGACGGTGCGGTTGAACACCAGACTGGTTGCGGTTGCATAGCGGCTGTCGAGGCAGAAGTATCCTTCACGCTCAAACTGGTAAGCTTTACCCGCTTCAGCCTGCGCCAGGCTCGGTTCGGCGTAACCTTGTTTGATCACCAGCGACTCCGGGTTGATCACCGCGAGGAAATCTTCCTCCGCCCCCGGGTTTGGTACGCTGAACAGACGATCGTAGAGACGGATCTCCACCGGCAGCGCATGCGCCGCACTCACCCAGTGGATCACGCCTTTGACCTTGCGGCCGTCGGCCGGGTCTTTGCTCAGGGTGTCGGCATCGTAGGTGCAGAAGATGGTGGTGATATTGCCTTCGGCATCTTTCTCTACGCGTTCCGCTTTGATCACGTAGGCATTGCGCAGACGCACTTCTTTACCCAGCACCAGACGCTTGTACTGCTTGTTAGCTTCTTCGCGGAAGTCCGCGCGGTCGATCCAGATTTCGGCGCTGAACGGCACTTCGCGGCTGCCCATCTCCGGCTTGTTCGGATGATTCGGCATCGCCACCATTTCGCTTTCGCCCTGCGGATAGTTCTCGATAACCAGTTTCACCGGATCGATCACCGCCATCGCGCGCGGGGCGTTTTCGTTCAGATCTTCGCGAATGCAGGATTCCAGCGACGCCATCTCGATGGTGTTGTCCTGTTTGGTCACGCCGATGCGCTTGCAGAACTCGCGGATGGATTCAGCGGTGTAGCCACGACGACGCAGACCGGAAATGGTCGGCATGCGCGGGTCATCCCAGCCCTCCACGTGCTTCTCGGTCACCAGCTGGTTCAGCTTACGCTTGGACATCACGGTGTATTCGAGATTCAGGCGCGAAAATTCATACTGACGCGGATGCACCGGGATGCTGATGTTGTCCAGCACCCAGTCGTACAGGCGGCGGTTGTCCTGGAACTCCAGGGTACACAGCGAGTGAGTAATGCCTTCCAGCGCATCGCTGATGCAGTGGGTGAAGTCGTACATCGGGTAGATGCACCATTTGTTGCCGGTCTGATGATGCTCAGCGAACTTAATGCGGTACAGCACCGGATCGCGCATCACCATAAACGGCGACGCCATATCGATTTTGGCACGCAGACAGGCCTTGCCCTCTTCGAAACCGCCGCTGCGCATTTTTTCAAACAGCGCCAGGTTCTCTTCTACGCTGCGATCGCGATACGGGCTGTTTTTACCCGGCGCTTTCAGGGTGCCGCGATATTCACGGATCTCATCAGGAGAGAGTTCATCAACGTAGGCCAGCCCTTTGTTGATAAGCTCAACCGCATACTGATGCAGCTGATCGAAATAATCAGACGAGTAGCAAACGTCCCCGGACCAGTGGAAACCTAACCACTGCACGTCGTTTTTAATCGACTCCACGTATTCGATATCTTCTTTCACCGGGTTGGTGTCATCGAAACGCAGGTTGCATTGGCCCTGGTAATCCTGGGCGATGCCGAAGTTCAGGCAGATGGATTTCGCATGGCCAATGTGCAGATAACCGTTCGGCTCCGGCGGGAAGCGGGTGTGAACGGTGGTATGCTTACCGGTAGCCAGATCTTCATCAATGATCTGACGGATAAAGTTAGTCGGGCGGGCTTCTGCCTCACTCATCACGGGTTCCTCAAAGCGTAAACAACGTATAACGGCACATGATCTTACAAGCAGGGCGTAGTGACAACTATTAGTTACGTAAAATAGGTATCAGAAGAGGATTATGGGGCCGATTGCTGGAAAAAAAAGCGGCGAAGGTTTCCCTTCGCCGCTGAGGCATAAACTCGACTCAGGAGCCTTACTTGCCTTTAATCTCATATAGCGGCGTCTGGCCGGCAACGACCTTACCGCTCGCCAGTATCACCAGCGCGCTGTAGTCATCGCTGTTGCTGCAGACGACCGGGCTTATCATTGAACGCGCGTTGGCGTTGAGGAAGTCCAGATTCATTTCCAGAATCGGCTCACCCGCCTTCACTTCCGCGCCCTCTTCCACCAGACGTTTGAAGCCCTTGCCTTCCAGCGCCACGGTATCGATGCCCATATGAACAACGATTTCCGCACCGTTGTTGGTTTCGAGGCAGAACGCGTGGTTGGTGTTGAAAATTTTCACTACGGTACCCGCAGCCGGCGCGACCACGATATTGCTGGTCGGTTTCACCGCGACGCCGTCGCCGACGGCTTTGCTGGCGAAGGCTTCATCCGGCACCTGCTCGAGGGCCACCACGTCACCGGTAATTGGCGACACCAGCGACTCAACGGTCTTCGCGTTCGCGACTGCCTGCGGTTTAGCCGCTGGCGCTGCGGTGGCGACGTCGCCAGCCGGGGCGGCTGCAGCGACCGGACCGCGAGTGACCACTTTTTTCATCTCATCGCCGATAGACTCTGCTTTCGCACCGACGATAACCTGGATCGTTTGTTTATTCAGTTTCACCACCCCGGACGCGCCGAGACGTTTACAGGCGGCATCGTTGACTTTCGCCGAGTCGCCGACGGTCAGACGCAGACGGGTGATGCAAGCATCAATAGCTTTCAGGTTATCGGTACCGCCTACGGCTGCGATGTAGTTGGTCGCCAGCTGGGTCA
This sequence comes from Klebsiella sp. 10982, assembly GCF_048589245.1. Lineage (NCBI taxonomy): Bacteria > Pseudomonadati > Pseudomonadota > Gammaproteobacteria > Enterobacterales > Enterobacteriaceae > Klebsiella > Klebsiella sp. 10982. The sequence goes on along the minus strand of NZ_JBMAXV010000005.1, from coordinate 88,152 downwards.
GACCTTCTTCGGTGTTGCTGTTCGCTTCTTCCGTTACCACGTCAGCGGCTTTGTCTTCACGACCCGGCGTTTTCAGGTTGAACATGCGGATCACCGCGCTGAACAGCAGGAAGTAGACGAAGAAGAACACCACGCCCATCACCAGCAGCATCCAGACGTTTTTGCTGGCCGCCGGCAGGCTGTACATCAGCACATAGTCAATTGCACCCGCGGAGAAGGAGAAGCCCGCATGGATCCCCAGCGCCGTTGCGATGAACAGGCTGATCCCGGTCAGGACTGCGTGCAGGAGGTACAGCAGCGGAGCCAGGAACATGAACAGGAATTCCAGCGGCTCGGTTACCCCGGTCAGGAACGCGGTGATAGCAACAGACAGCAGCATACCGCCGACCATCGGACGACGCGCTTTCGGTGCTGCCAGATACATCGCCAGCGCCGCACCCGGCAGACCAAACATCATGATCGGGAAGAAGCCGGACATGAACATCCCCGCGGTGCCGTCACCGGCGTAGAAGCGGTTGATGTCGCCGTGGAACACAGCGCCTGCGGCGTTAGTGAACTCACCAATCTGGAACCAGGCGATGGTGTTCAGCACCTGATGCAGACCGGTTGGGATCAGCAGACGGTTGATAAAACCGAAGATACCGGAACCCAGCGCCCCTGCGGAGACGATCCATTCGCCGCCAGAGTGGATAGCGTGCTGCACCGGCGGCCAGACGTAGCCGAAGATCGCCGCGAGGATCAGACAGAAGAAGCCGGTGGCGATCGGCACGAAGCGTTTGCCGCCGAAGAAGCTCAGGAAATCCGGCAGCTTGATGCCGGCCCAGCGGTTGTATACCGCACCTGCCACCAGACCGGTAATAATACCGGCCAGTACGCCCATGTTAATTTCCGGGTTAATGGTGACCATCGCTTTGGTCATCACGAAATACCCCACCGCACCGGCCAGCGCCGCCGAACCGGCGTTATCCTTGGACCAGCTTGATGCCACACCAATTGCGAAGATCAGCGCCAGATTATCAAAGATCGCCCCACCCGCTTGCGCGATGAAGGGTACATTCAACAGGTCTGGTTGCCCGAAGCGCAGCAGCAATGCCGCGACCGGCAGCACTGCGATAGGGAGCTGTAACGCCCTACCCAGTCGCTGAAAGAAACCTAAAATATTCATCTTATTCCCCCTATGAGACCCCAATGAGGCTCATTTTCAAAGCCACTTTTTTATTGTGTAACAAGGTCGGTTTTATCACTTACCGGCAAAGTGTGTGAAAAATTAATTCGTATCGCAAATTAAAAGGGTATTTTTTGTGACTATTATCACCAAATATCGTATTCCCCCCTGCCTTATACTGGCTAACATCGAAAACTTATTTTATCATTCAAAAAATCAACACGGATTGACCCCGGTCGGCGCAGTTGCTGCAATACTCTCCTCAGAGTGCTGGCGCCAATCCGCCAGATTCTACTTTAACTATAGAGGTGAAGAATGAGACTGATCCCCCTGGTAACCGCTGAGCAGGTCGGCAAATGGGCTGCCCGCCACATCGTTAACCGTATTAATGCATTCAAGCCGACCGCGGACCGCCCGTTCGTACTGGGTCTGCCGACCGGTGGCACCCCGCTGACCGCCTACAAAGCGCTGGTTGAGATGCATAAAGCAGGCCAGGTTAGCTTCAAACATGTCGTCACCTTTAACATGGATGAATATGTTGGCCTGCCGAAAGAGCATCCGGAAAGCTATCATAGCTTCATGCACCGTAATTTCTTTGACCACGTTGATATTCCGGCAGAAAATATCAACCTGCTGAATGGTAACGCGCCAGACATCGATGCGGAATGCCGTCGCTATGAAGAAAAAATTCGTTCCTACGGTAAAATCCACCTGTTCATGGGCGGTGTGGGCAACGATGGTCACATCGCGTTTAACGAACCGGCCTCTTCGCTGGCGTCCCGCACCCGTATCAAAACCCTGACCCATGATACCCGCGTGGCAAACTCCCGCTTCTTCGATGGCGATGTGGATCTGGTGCCGAAATATGCGCTGACCGTCGGCGTGGGTACCCTGCTGGATGCAGAAGAAGTGATGATTCTGGTGCTGGGTCATCAGAAAGCGCTGGCGCTGCAGGCGGCGGTAGAGGGTAACGTCAACCATATGTGGACCATTACCTGTCTGCAGCTGCATCCGAAAGCGGTGATCGTCTGCGACGAGCCGTCCACTATGGAGCTGAAAGTGAAGACCCTGAAATATTTCAACGAATTAGAAGCTGAAAATATTAAAGGTCTGTAATGTAGTCGCGTCCCGCGGCGTTGCGCGGGACCATCTTTTTTCTTTGTATGCAACATCAGGCCGGCGGCAAAAGAGCGATTGCTGGCGTGATGAGGCGTATATACCGGGGGTCGTAATGTATGCATTAACCCAGGGCCGGGTTTATACCGGTCATGAAATTCTCGATGACCATGCGGTTGTTATCGCTAATGGCCTTATCGAACGTCTCTGTCCGCTGGCGGATTTGCCGTCAGACATCGAGCAGCGCTCAGTGAACGGCGCAATAATCGCCCCCGGTTTTATCGACGTCCAGCTGAACGGCTGCGGTGGCGTGCAGTTTAACGACAGCCCAGAGGCGGTTACCGTTGAAACACTGGAGATTATGCAGAAGGCGAATGAACGTTCGGGCTGCACCAGTTTCCTGCCGACGCTGATTACCTCCAGCGACGACCTGATGAAACAAGGGGTTCGCGTGATGCGGGAATACCTGCAAAAACACCCGAACCAGGCGCTGGGTCTGCATCTGGAAGGTCCGTGGCTGAATATCGTCAAGAAAGGCACCCACAACCCGGACTACGTGCGTAAACCGGACGCCGCGCTGGTTGATTTCCTGTGCGACAACGCCGATGTGATCACCAAAGTCACCCTCGCCCCGGAACGCGTTGAGCCAGAGGTGATCCGCAAACTGGTTGCCGCCGGGATCGTTGTCTCCGCCGGCCACTCCAACGCCACGCTGAAAGAGGCGAAAGTCGGCTTCCGCGCAGGCATTACCTTTGCCACCCACCTGTATAACGCGATGCCGTACATTACCGGCCGCGAACCGGGTCTGGCCGGGGCGATTTTTGACGAGCCGGATGTCTACTGCGGTATCATTGTCGACGGGATGCATGTCGATTACGCCAACGTGCGCAACGCCAAGCGTCTGAAAGGCGACAAACTGTGCCTGGTCACCGACGCCACCGCACCGGCGGGGGCGAATATTGACCAGTTCATTTTTGCCGGGAAAACAATATACTACCGCAATGGGTTGTGCGTGGATGAAAACGGCACACTCAGCGGCTCTTCACTGACCATGATTGAAGGGGTACGTAATCTCGTTGAGCATTGCGGCGTCGCACTGGACGAAGTACTACGCATGGCCACGCTCTATCCGGCGCGCGCCATTGGTGTGGACAAGCAGCTTGGCAGCATTGCGCCTGGCATGGTCGCTAACCTGACCGCCTTTACCCGCGATTATAAAATCACCAAGACCATCGTTAATGGTAACGAGGTCGTCACTGAGTAAGTAAAAGTATGACAGCAGGCGGACAAGCTCAAATTGGTAACGTTGACCTCGTAAAACAACTGAACAGCGCGGCCGTGTACCGCCTGATTGACCAGCATGGGCCTATCTCGCGCATTCAGATCGCGGAACAAAGCCAGCTTGCCCCTGCCAGCGTGACCAAAATCACGCGTCAGCTTATTGAGCGCGGCCTGATCAAAGAAGTCGATCAGCAGGCCTCCACCGGCGGCCGCCGCGCCATCTCCATCATCGCAGAAACCCGCAACTTCAACGCCATTGGCGTGCGCCTTGGTCGCTATGACGCCACTCTGACCCTCTATGATTTAAGCAGCAAGACGCTGGAAGAGGAGCACTTCCCGCTGCCCGAGCGCACCCAGGAAACGCTGGAACACGCCCTGCTGAATATCATCGCCACCTTTATTGAAAACTGTCAGCGCAAAATCCGCGAGCTTATCGCCATTTCGGTCATTCTGCCGGGGCTGGTCGATCCGGAGAGCGGCGTGATCCGCTATATGCCGCATATTGCAGTGGAAAACTGGGGGCTGGTCGGGGCGCTGGAAAAACGCTTCAACGTCACCTGTTTTGTTGGACACGATATCCGCAGCCTGGCGCTGGCCGAGCACTATTTTGGCGCAAGCCAGGATTGCGAAGATTCCATTCTGGTGCGCGTACACCGCGGTACCGGGGCGGGGATCATCTCCAACGGGCGCATTTTTATTGGCCGTAACGGCAATGTCGGCGAGATTGGCCATATTCAGGTCGACCCGCTGGGCGAGCGCTGCCACTGCGGCAACTTCGGCTGTCTGGAGACCGTCGCGGCCAATGCCGCCATCGAACAGCGGGTTCGCCACCTGCTGGAGCAGGGCTACCAGAGCCGCCTGACGCAGGATGACTGCACGATCAAAACCATCTGCAAAGCGGCTAATAAGGGCGATGCCCTGGCCTGTGAGGTGATCGAGTACGTGGGCCGTCACCTCGGCAAAACGATCGCCATCGCGATTAACCTGTTCAATCCGCAAAAAATTGTTGTCGCCGGCGAAATAGTGGAAGCTGAAAAGGTCCTTCTTCCGGCCATTGAAGGCTGCATTAACGCCCAGGCGCTGAAGGCGTTTCGTAAGAACCTGCCGGTGGTACGCTCTACCCTCGATCACCGTTCTGCGATTGGCGCCTTCGCGCTGGTCAAACGCGCCATGCTCAACGGCACATTACTGCAGCGTTTGCTTGAGAGCTAATCGCCCCTTTTCTGATAGCGCGTCACCCTGACACTGGCGGGCCTCGCCCGTCAGAGGTGGGAAACCTCATCGATGACGCGTATAGTTTCGTCTTTGTTAATGATTCTGGACCCACCATGACCATTCAAAACATAATTTGTGATATTGACGGCGTGCTGATGCACGATAACGTCGCCGTTCCCGGCGCTGCCGAGTTTATCAAACGCATCCTCGATAAAGGCATGCCGCTGGTAATGCTGACCAACTACCCGTCGCAAACCGGCCAGGATCTGGCGAACCGTTTCGCCACCGCCGGCATCGATGTGCCGGATAGCGCCTTTTACACCTCAGCGATGGCCACCGCCGATTTTCTGCGTCGCCAGGAAGGCAAAAAAGCCTACGTGGTGGGAGAAGGCGCGCTGATCCACGAGCTGTACAAAGCTGGCTTTACCATTACCGATGTGAACCCGGATTTTGTCATCGTCGGGGAAACGCGTTCCTTTAACTGGGAAATGATGCATAAGGCCGCCTTCTTCGTCGCCAACGGCGCCCGCTTCATTGCCACCAACCCGGATACGCACGGTCGCGGCTTCTACCCGGCCTGCGGCGCGTTGTGTGCCGGGATCGAGAAGATCTCCGGCCGTAAGCCGTTTTACGTCGGCAAACCGAGCCCGTGGATCATCCGTTCAGCGCTGAATAAAATGCAGGCTCACTCCGAGCAGACGGTGATCGTCGGCGATAACCTGCGCACCGACATACTGGCCGGCTTCCAGGCGGGGCTGGAGACCATTCTGGTGCTCTCCGGCGTCTCCACCCTCGACGACATCGACAGCATGCCGTTCCGCCCATCGTGGATTTACCCTTCCGTCGCGGAAATCGATCTTTTCTAATACCCGCCACGTCTCAGGACGTGGTTTTTTATTTATAGCGCCCATCAGAATTACTCCATCTAATAAAAACGGCCTATAAATACGAATTCCTCAATAAAGGCGTTCAAAAGATACTCTTTTTTCACTATTCAACAATCGCAGTTGCGTTTTTTCTTTTTCCGGCCGCAAAACCCTTGCGCCTGCTCCCCCTTTACGGCATTTTCTTAAGCACGCACTCAGGCTTCGCCACGAGACGAAGCCAGCACAACATCAAACACGACAGGGTAATGGAGAAGGCTATGTGTTCTATTTTTGGCGTACTGGATATTAAAACTGACGCAGGCGAGCTGCGTAAAAAGGCGCTGGAGCTTTCCCGCCTCATGCGCCACCGCGGTCCGGACTGGTCTGGCGTGTATGCCAGCGACAAAGCGATTCTGGCGCACGAACGCCTGTCGATTGTCGACGTCAACGCCGGCGCCCAGCCGCTGTACAACGCCAAAAAAACCCATGCGCTGGCCGTTAACGGCGAGATCTACAATCATCAGGCGCTGCGCGCGGAATATGGCGATCGCTACCAGTTCCAGACCGGTTCCGACTGCGAAGTAATCCTCGCGCTGTATCAGGAAAAAGGTCCGGCGTTTCTCGACGACCTGCAGGGGATGTTCGCCTTCGCCCTGTACGACAGCGAAAAAGACGCGTACTTAATTGGCCGCGACCATATCGGTATTATTCCGCTGTACATGGGTCATGACGAACACGGCAACTTCTATGTCGCCTCCGAAATGAAAGCGCTGGTGCCGGTGTGCCGCACCATTAAAGAGTTCCCGGCGGGTAGCTACCTGTGGAGCAAAGACGGCGAAATTCGTCAGTACTATCAGCGCGACTGGTTCGATTACGACGCGGTGAAAGACAACGTTACTGATAAAAACGAGCTGCGCCAGGCGCTGGAAGAGTCGGTAAAAAGCCACCTGATGTCCGACGTGCCTTACGGCGTGCTGCTCTCCGGTGGTCTGGATTCATCGGTCATCTCGGCTATCACCAAGAAATTCGCCGCCCGTCGCGTCGAAGATCAGGAGCGTAGCGAAGCCTGGTGGCCGCAGCTGCACTCCTTCGCGGTTGGTCTGGAAGGTTCTCCTGACCTGAAAGCGGCGCAGGAAGTGGCCAACCACCTCGGTACCGTGCATCATGAAATTCACTTTACGGTGCAGGAAGGGCTGGATGCGATCCGCGACGTTATCTATCACATCGAGACCTACGATGTGACCACCATTCGCGCCTCGACGCCGATGTACCTGATGTCGCGTAAAATTAAAGCCATGGGCATCAAAATGGTGCTTTCCGGCGAAGGTTCGGACGAAGTGTTCGGCGGCTACCTCTACTTCCATAAGGCGCCGAACGCCAAAGAACTGCACGAAGAGACGGTGCGTAAGCTGCAGGCGCTGCATATGTTTGACTGCGCCCGCGCCAACAAAGCGATGTCCGCCTGGGGCGTGGAAGCCCGCGTACCGTTCCTCGATAAGAAATTCCTCGACGTGGCGATGCGCATTAACCCGCAGGATAAGATGTGCGGCAACGGCAAAATGGAAAAACACATCCTGCGCGAATGCTTTGAATCTTACCTGCCGGCCAGCGTCGCCTGGCGGCAGAAAGAGCAGTTCTCTGACGGCGTCGGCTACAGCTGGATCGATACGCTGAAAGAAGTGGCCGCGAAGCAGATCAGCGATCAGCAGCTGGAAACGGCGAGCTTCCGCTTCCCGTACAACACGCCGACCTCCAAAGAAGGCTATCTGTACCGCGAGATCTTCGAAGAACTGTTCCCACTGCCAAGCGCGGCGGAGTGTGTGCCTGGCGGTCCGTCGGTGGCCTGCTCTTCTGCGAAAGCCATTGAGTGGGATGAAGCGTTCAAGACCATGAACGATCCGTCGGGCCGTGCGGTAGGCGTCCACCAGTCGGCCTACAAATAAGCCCTGACGGGCGGTGACACGCGAAACGGACCCTCCGGGGTCCGTTTTCTTTTTGCAGGATTTATGCCGCTGAAAAACGATAAATAACCAATAATTGCCGAATATTGCAGCGAGCTGTTCGCAACCTAACCAAACAGTCACATTACAACGATTTTCCTTGAAAAAGAGGTTGACGCTCGCAGGCCCAATACGCATAATGCGCCCCGCAACGCCGATAAGGTTACGCGAAAAAAGATGGCTACGTAGCTCAGCTGGTTAGAGCACATCACTCATAATGATGGGGTCACAGGTTCGAATCCCGTCGTAGCCACCATCTTTTTTGCGGGAGTGGCGAAATTGGTAGACGCACCAGATTTAGGTTCTGGCGCCGCAAGGTGTGCGAGTTCAAGTCTCGCCTCCCGCACCATTCACCAGTCAGCGTTGTACGGATGGGGTATCGCCAAGCGGTAAGGCACCGGTTTTTGATACCGGCATTCCCTGGTTCGAATCCAGGTACCCCAGCCATATTTCTTCGATATTTGCGGTTAACCGCGACGGTATTGGGGTATCGCCAAGCGGTAAGGCACCGGTTTTTGATACCGGCATTCCCTGGTTCGAATCCAGGTACCCCAGCCATCGAAGAAGCAGTAAGACAATTTGGCTACGTAGCTCAGCTGGTTAGAGCACATCACTCATAATGATGGGGTCACAGGTTCGAATCCCGTCGTAGCCACCATATTCAGGACGTATCGATACACATCGATAAATCCGTAAAAAATTTGTTGGGGTATCGCCAAGCGGTAAGGCACCGGATTCTGATTCCGGCATTCCGAGGTTCGAATCCTCGTACCCCAGCCAAATTAAAAAGTCGTTCAGCAATGAACGCACTGTTGCCCTCAACCGGGGTAGTTACGGTAAAGCGCAACAGACAATTGGGGTATCGCCAAGCGGTAAGGCACCGGATTCTGATTCCGGCATTCCGAGGTTCGAATCCTCGTACCCCAGCCACTTAAATGCAAAAAAGCTCACTTCGGTGGGCTTTTTTGCTATTGGCGTTCAGGCATGCTTACACAGCACTGACTGTCGGGCAGGGGCTTTCTGCTACGCCCCTGCCCGGGAAACCACTTTTACAAACCTAACGCATACTTCAGCGCCTGACGCTTCAATACTCCGGCACGTTCGGCCGCCATCAGGCCGATATTGCGCAGCATCCGCACCGGCGCCAGGTCATTGCTGAAACCGGCATAAAACAGATCCATTCCCGACTGCATAATAAAATTATCCGCCCGCCGCCGCGCCTGGTAGCGCTTCAGCACCGGCAGGCTGGCCCAGTCTTCGCCGCGGCCGCGGGATTCAGCGAGGATCGCCAGCAGGGCATCCACATCGCGATAGCCAAGGTTAACCCCCTGCCCCGCCAGCGGATGAATGGTGTGCGCCGCATCGCCTACCAGCGCCAGTCCCGGCTGGACATACTGCAGCGCATGCCGCCGGGTGAGCGGAAAGGCGCCGGCCGCCTGCGGCGTTACTCGTCCCAACCGCGCCGGAAAGTGACTGGCGATCTCCTGCTGGAGCTGCGTCATGGTCATGCTCTGCAGCTGACGGATCCGCGCTGGCGTGTCGTACCAGACCAGCGAGGCCCAGCGGTCAAACAACGGCAGGAAGGCGCGCGGCCCGCTGGGGGTAAACTGCTGCCAGGTGCTATCGCCGGGATCGTCGGCGCATTCGACGCTGATCAGCATACAGGACTGCTGATATTGCCAGGCGTGTACGCCGATGCCGGCCATCTCCCGCACCTGGGAATTGGCGCCGTCGGCGCCGATAACCAGCCGGGCGTGGATCGCCTCGCCCTCGCGTAAATGCAGCGCAGTATGCGCCTCGCCGCGCTGCATCGCCTCCAGTTCGTCGCCGACGCGGAGGGTGACCCCTTCATGCGCCGCCAGCGCTTGCCACAAGCCCCATTGCAGAACCTTGTTCTCGACCATGTAGCCCAGTTCCGGCAGTTTGAGCTCTGCGGCGTCAAAGGCGACGTGCGCACTCTCCCACTCCCAGGTCTCCAGACGACGGTAAGCATGGACGCGCATCGCCCGCACCGCATCCCAGACGCCGAGGCTCTTCAGCAGGCCGACAGAGGCCGCGCTGATCGCCGAGATCCGCACATCCGGGGTGGATGCCGGTTCGAAAGCCGGAGGCGCCGTTTTCTCAAGCACCGTCACGGTAAATCCCTGTTGCGCCAGCCCTAACGCCAGGGCGCCGCCGACCATGCCGCCGCCCACGATGGCGACATCTGTTGCGTGAATTGTCATGGCTATTATCCTTAAAACAGAATCCGTTAAGTTTACCGGATTTTTCGCCCTCTTGCGGTGATAACGCTCGCACTGGTCAGGGGGCGACCAAAGCATTACAATACGCGCCCTGGAAAGCGAAATTCACCCTGTATATATCCCCGCGTTTTGGATATCTATTACTGAGCATGAGCAAGTCAATGACAAAAAAACTCCATATTAAAACCTGGGGCTGTCAGATGAACGAGTATGATTCATCAAAGATGGCCGATCTGCTGGATGCGACACATGGGTATCAACTGACCGAAGTGGCGGAAGAAGCAGATGTGCTGTTGCTCAATACCTGCTCAATTCGTGAGAAGGCCCAGGAAAAAGTTTTCCATCAGCTTGGCCGCTGGAAGCTGCTGAAAGAGAAAAATCCGGACCTGATTATTGGCGTTGGCGGCTGCGTGGCTTCCCAGGAAGGGGACCATATTCGTCAGCGCGCGCACTATGTCGATATTATTTTCGGGCCGCAAACCCTGCACCGCCTGCCGGAGATGATTAACGCCGTGCGCGGCAACCGCAGCCCGGTGGTTGATATCAGCTTCCCGGAAATTGAAAAATTCGATCGCCTGCCAGAACCGCGCGCCGAAGGCCCTACCGCCTTTGTTTCGATTATGGAAGGCTGCAACAAATACTGCACCTACTGCGTGGTGCCGTACACCCGCGGGGAAGAGGTCAGCCGTCCGTGCGACGATATCCTGTTTGAAATCGCCCAGCTGGCGGCGCAGGGAGTGCGTGAGGTCAATCTGCTGGGCCAGAACGTGAACGCCTGGCGCGGTGAGAATTACGATGGCACCACCGGCAGCTTTGCCGATCTGCTGCGTCTGGTCGCCGCCATCGACGGTATCGACCGTATTCGCTTCACCACCAGCCACCCGATCGAATTTACCGACGATATCATCGAGGTCTATCGCGATACGCCGGAACTGGTGAGCTTCCTGCACCTGCCGGTGCAGAGTGGTTCTGACCGGGTGCTGAATCTGATGGGACGCACCCATACCGCGCTGGAGTACAAAGCGATTATTCGCAAGCTGCGTGAGGCGCGCCCGGATATTCAGATAAGCTCTGACTTTATTGTCGGCTTCCCCGGCGAAACCACAGACGATTTCGAAAAGACCATGAAGCTTATCGCCGACGTCAATTTCGATATGAGCTACAGCTTTATCTTCTCCGCTCGCCCGGGTACTCCGGCAGCGGATATGGTCGATGACGTGCCCGAGGCCGATAAAAAACAGCGTCTGTATATTCTGCAGGAGCGTATCAACCAGCAGGCGATGGCCTGGAGCCGGCGCATGCTCGGCACGGTACAGCGCATTCTGGTGGAAGGTACCTCGCGGAAGAACATCATGGAGCTCTCCGGGCGTACGGAGAACAACCGGGTGGTCAACTTCGAAGGCACACCGGATCTCGTCGGTAAGTTTGTCGATGTCGAAATTGTCGATGTGTATACCAACTCGCTGCGCGGCAAAATCGTGCGTACCGAAGCGGAGATGGGTCTGCGTATCGCTGAATCACCCGAATCAGTGATTGCCCGCACCCGTAAAGAGAACGATCTTGGCGTGGGTATCTATCAGCCGTGATCCCTTCAGGCCTGTCGGTTCCGGCAGGCCTTGTAATTCCTCTCTCCGTCCCTATATCTACAGCAATGCTTGCGCCATTTTCCTGTGACGTAAATAATTTCCTGATTAGCCGGCCACGCGCCGCGTCCGGCCACCTGCGTAAAGAGGAACAGTTTGAACATAGACACTCGTGAAATTACCCTGGAGCCAGCGGATAACGCACGCCTGTTAGCCCTGTGCGGCCCGTTTGACGACAACATCAAACAGCTGGAGCGTCGGTTAGGCATTGAGATCAACCGCCGTGACAATCACTTTAAACTGACCGGCCGCGCCCTGTGCGTGCACGCTGCCGCCGATATTCTGCGCAGCCTGTATGTCGACACAGCGCCGATGCGCGGTCAGATTCAGGATATTGAACCAGAGCAGATCCACCTTGCGATCAAAGAAGCGCGCGTACTGGAGCAGAGCGCCGAAAGCGTGCCGGAGTACGGCAAAGCCGTCAATATCAAGACCAAGCGCGGGGTAATCAAACCGCGTACGCCGAACCAGGCACAGTACATCGCCAATATCCTCGATCACGACATCACTTTCGGCGTCGGCCCGGCGGGTACCGGTAAAACCTATCTGGCGGTGGCGGCAGCGGTCGATGCGCTGGAGCGCCAGGAGATCCGCCGTATTTTGCTGACCCGCCCGGCCGTTGAGGCAGGCGAAAAGCTCGGCTTCCTGCCCGGCGATCTGAGCCAGAAGGTCGACCCGTATCTGCGCCCGCTGTATGACGCGCTGTTTGAGATGCTCGGCTTTGAGAAAGTGGAAAAGCTGATTGAGCGTAACGTCATCGAAGTGGCCCCGCTGGCCTATATGCGCGGACGGACGCTGAATGACGCCTTTATCATTCTTGATGAAAGCCAGAACACCACCATCGAACAGATGAAGATGTTCCTGACCCGCATCGGCTTTAACTCCAAGGCGGTGATCACCGGCGACATCACGCAGATAGACCTGCCGCGCAGCACCAAATCCGGTTTGCGTCACGCCATCGAAGTGCTGGCCGAAGTCGATGAGATCAGCTTTAACTTCTTCCATAGCGAAGACGTGGTGCGCCATCCGGTGGTCGCCCGCATCGTGAACGCTTACGAGGCGTGGGAAGCCGCAGACCAGAAACGTAAAGCAGAGCTGGCCGCCGAGCGCAAACGCGAAGCCCAGGAACAGGAGCAAAAATGAGTCAGGTGATCCTCGATTTACAGCTGGCCTGCGAAGAGACCAGCGGCCTGCCGGACGAAGCCCTTTTTCAACGCTGGGTGGATGCCGTCATTCCGCCGTTTCAGGAGGAGTCAGAGTTAACGATTCGTCTGGTCGACGTTGCAGAAAGCCATGAGCTGAACCTGACCTACCGCGGCAAGGATAAGCCGACCAACGTCCTCTCTTTCCCGTTTGAAGCGCCGCCGGGAATTGAAATGCCGCTGCTCGGCGATCTGATCATCTGCCGTCAGGTGGTAGAGCAGGAAGCCAGCGAGCAAGGTAAGCCACTTGAGGCGCACTGGGCGCATATGGTGGTACACGGTAGCCTGCATCTGCTGGGCTACGATCATATCGAAGACGACGAAGCGGAAGAGATGGAAGGCCTTGAAACAGAGATAATGCTTGCTCTGGGCTATGAGGACCCGTACATTTCCGAGAAGATTGCGGAATAGCACCCAGCCGGATGGCGGCGCTAGCGCCTCATCCGGCCGCTGTTCCTGCGTTTTACCTGCCTGATCGTCAGGCAACCCATGCCGTCCGGCGCTGAGTTTACGCGCGACGAGCGACAGTTAAATCAACATGAGAACCCAAACGACGCCATGAGCGACGACAATTCACACAGTAGTGACACAGTAAACAGCAAAAAGGGATTTTTCTCCCTGTTACTCAGCCAGCTTTTTCACGGGGAACCGAAAAACCGCGATGAACTGCTGGCGCTGATCCGTGATTCCGGGCAAAACGACCTTATCGATGAAGATACGCGTGACATGCTCGAAGGGGTAATGGATATCGCCGACCAGCGGGTCCGCGACATTATGATCCCCCGTTCACAAATGATTACCCTGAAACGCAACCAGACGCTGGATGAGTGCCTGGATGTCATCATTGAATCCGCCCACTCGCGTTTCCCGGTCATCAGTGAAGATAAAGATCACATCGAAGGGATTCTGATGGCCAAGGACCTGCTGCCGTTTATGCGCAGCGACGCCGAAGCTTTCAGCATGGAAAAAGTGTTACGGCCGGCGGTTGTCGTCCCGGAAAGCAAGCGGGTCGACCGCATGCTGAAAGAGTTTCGCTCACAGCGCTACCATATGGCGATCGTTATTGACGAATTCGGCGGCGTCTCCGGCCTGGTGACCATCGAGGACATCCTTGAGCTCATCGTCGGAGAAATCGAAGACGAGTACGACGAAGAAGAAGATATCGATTTTCGCCAGCTGAGCCGCCATACCTGGACGGTGCGCGCTCTGGCTTCCATCGAAGACTTCAACGACGCCTTTGATACGCACTTTAGCGATGAAGAAGTGGATACCATTGGCGGGCTGGTGATGCAGGCCTTTGGCCACCTGCCGGCCCGCGGCGAATCTATCGACATTGATGGTTACCAATTCAAGGTAGCAATGGCAGATAGCCGTCGTATCATTCAGGTGCATGTAAAGCTGCCGGATGACGCTCCTCAGCCGAAGCTGGAAGAGTAAGCGGCAGCACCGAAGGTCACGGCCAGCCGGGAGACAGACCGTGGGCGATACCTGGTTGTCCCCTCACCCGGCTGGCAAAGAGCATAGCCTGTGACAACAGGCGTTAATTAACGGGACGATTAACCTAAATGGTATTTGCCTCTCTTCTTGAACGCCAGCGGGTACGCCTGTTGCTGGCGCTGTTATTCGGAGCCAGCGGAACGCTGGCTTTTTCACCTTATGACATCTGGCCAGCGGCTATCGTTTCGCTGGTTGGCCTGCAGGCATTAACTCTCAACCGGCGCCCGCTGCAAAGCGCAAGCATCGGCTATTGCTGGGGACTCGGCCTGTTCGGCACGGGTATCAACTGGGTCTATGTCAGCATCGCGCAGTTTGGCGGCATGCCCGGCCCGGTTAACGTTTTCCTCGTCGTTCTGCTGGCGGCCTATCTGTCGCTCTATACTGGCCTGTTTGCCGGCCTGCTCGCCCGTCTGTGGCCCAAAACCAGCTGGATCCGCATGGCTATTGCCGCCCCTGTCGTCTGGCAGATCACCGAGTTCCTGCGCGGCTGGGTGCTGACCGGCTTTCCGTGGCTACAGTTCGGCTACAGCCAGATTGACGGCCCGCTGAAAGGCCTGGCGCCGGTGATGGGCGTCGAGGCGATTAACTTCCTGCTGATGATAATCAGCGGCCTGCTGGCTCTGGCCCTCGTCCAGCGTAACTGGAAGCCGCTGGTCATCGCCGCGCTGCTGTTCGCCCTGCCGTTCCCGCTGCGCTATATCCAGTGGTATCAACTGCTGCCGGCGCGTGCGACCCAGGTGTCGCTGGTGCAAGGCGATATCCCGCAGGCCATGAAGTGGGATGAGAAGCAGCTGGTCAACACCCTGAAAACGTACCTGGCGCTGACCCAGCCGCATATCGGCCACTCGCAGCTGATTATCTGGCCTGAGTCGGCGATCCCGGATCTGGAGATCAACCAGCAGCAGTTCCTCAGCATGATGGACGATCTGCTGCGCGCAAAAGACAGCTCGTTGATCACCGGCATTGTCGATGCACGTCTCAATAAGCAGAACCGCTACGATACCTACAACACCATCATTACGCTCGGTAAAGATAACCCGTATCGCTACGACTCGACCAATCGCTACAACAAGAACCATCTGGTGCCGTTCGGTGAGTTTGTGCCGCTGGAGTCAATTCTGCGCCCGCTGGCGCCGTTCTTTGACCTGCCGATGTCCTCCTTCAGCCGCGGCCCCTACGTGCAGCCGCAGCTGATGGCGCATAATCTGAAGCTCACCGCCGCCATTTGTTACGAGATAATCCTCGGGGAACAGGTACGCGATAACTTCCGGCCGGACACCGACTTCCTGCTGACCATATCCAACGATGCCTGGTTCGGTAAGTCCATCGGTCCGTGGCAACACTTCCAGATGGCGCGCATGCGCGCGCTGGAGCTGGCCCGCCCACTCCTGCGCAGCACCAACAACGGCATTACTGCGGTGATCGGCCCGCGCGGCGAGATCCAGCAGATGATCCCGCAGTTTACCCGCGCGGTGTTGACCACCACCGTTACGCCCACCAGCGGCCTAACGCCTTATGCCCGCACCGGCAACTGGCCGCTATGGGCGCTGACGGTGCTGTTTGGCTTCGGCGCCCTGCTGATGAGTCTGCGTCAGCGTCGCCGATAAGTTTCTCCGCCGGCGACGCCCGTCGCCGGCTTTTTTCACCCCGCCCTCTGCCATTCTGGCACAGACATTGCTTTATTTTTATCGGGTAGCGCCGTCGTCCGCCTCAGTGCAACCGGGTTGCACCATTAACGTTCGATGGTCGCGCTATTTTGGTGCAATGGAAGATCTTTGCCTCCCATTGGTGCGGAGCACTTCGCAAAAATAAACAATAAAACAGCAAAATCTTTACATTAAGCCAAACTAAATGCTAACAAACACATACAAATGCGGCACGTGGATGCGTGCCCCTAATAACAACACACACAATCACAATGGGTATCAATAGCGTCGCTGACGCTGCGGATAAGGAGTTGGATATGCAATTACGTAAACTGGCCACAGCAATGCTGGTGATGGGGATGACTGCCGGTCTGGCACAGGCAGAAGATGCCGCCCCGGCGACTGGCCAGAGCACTCTGGATAAGATCGCTAAAAACGGGGTTATCGTTGTCGGGCATCGTGAATCTTCCGTCCCGTTCTCTTACTACGATAATCAGCAGAAGGTTGTGGGCTACTCTCAGGACTACTCCAACGCCATCGTCGATGCCATCAAGAAAAAACTGAACAAGCCCGACCTGCAGGTGAAACTGATCCCGGTCACCTCCCAGAACCGTATCCCGCTGCTGCAGAACGGCACTTTTGATTTCGAGTGCGGCTCAACCACCAACAACCTTGAGCGCCAGAAACAGGCAGCCTTCTCCGACACCATCTTCGTGGTCGGCACCCGTCTGCTGGTGAAGAAAGGCGGCCCGATCAAAGATTTCCCGGACCTGAAGGACAAAGCGGTGGTTGTCACCTCCGGGACCACCTCAGAGATCCTGCTGCATAAGCTGAACGATGAGAAAAAAATGAATATGCGCATTATCAGCGCTAAAGATCATGGCGACTCTTTCCGTACCCTGGAAAGCGGGCGCGCGGTGGCCTTTATGATGGATGATGCCCTGCTGGCTGGCGAACGCGCGAAGGCAAAGAAACCGGATAACTGGGAAATCGTCGGCACCGCGCAGTCAAAAGAAGCCTATGGCTGCATGCTGCGTAAAGACGATCCGTCTTTCAAAGCGCTGGTCGATGAAACCGTTGCCCAGGCCCAGACCTCTGGCGAAGCGGCGAAGTGGTTTGATAAATGGTTCAAAAATCCAATTCCGCCGAAAAACCTTAACCTGAACTTCGAACTGTCTGACGACATGAAAGCGCTGTTCAAATCACCTAATGACAAAGCACTGAACTAATTATAACAACCAGGGGCGGGATATCCTGCCCTCCCGATGATTGTCACAGCACGGACAGACTATACGGTGGCTGGTCGTTCCCCAGCCGTCGCGAATACCGAAACAAGCTGGACAACCGTCTTCGAGGGTAGCAATGGCTACCCTTTTTTTTCCAGGAGTCATGTATGTCAATAGACTGGAACTGGGGGATATTCCTGCAACAGGCCCCCTTCGGCAACACTACCTACCTGGGCTGGCTGTGGAGTGGTTTTCAGATAACCGTCGCCCTCTCCATCTCGGCCTGGATCATCGCTTTCCTCGTCGGCTCGCTGTTCGGCATTTTACGCACGGTCCCTAATCGCTTCCTCTCGGGGATTGGCACCTGCTATGTCGAACTGTTTCGCAACGTGCCGCTGATCGTGCAGTTCTTTACCTGGTACCTGGTGGTGCCGGAGTTCCTGCCGGAAAATATCGGCATGTGGTTTAAATCGGAACTCGACCCAAACATTCAGTTTTTTGTCTCCTCCATGCTGTGCCTGGGGCTGTTTACCGCCGCTCGCGTCTGCGAACAGGTACGTGCCGCCATCCAGTCGCTGCCGCGCGGGCAAAAGAATGCCGGCCTGGCGATGGGTCTGACCCTGCCGCAAACCTACCGCTACGTGCTGCTGCCGAACGCCTACCGCGTTATCGTGCCGCCGATGACCTCGGAAATGATGAACCTGGTGAAAAACTCGGCCATCGCCTCCACCATCGGTCTGGCCGATATGGCCGCGCAGGCGGGCAAGCTGCTGGACTACTCCGCTCATGCCTGGGAGTCTTTTACCGCCATCACCCTGGCCTACGTCTTCATTAATGCGGTGATTATGCTGATTATGTATGTGGTCGAGCGTAAGGTTCGCCTGCCTGGCAATATGGGAGGCAAATAATGTACGATTTTGACTGGAGTTCGATCGTTCCATCCATGCCCTACCTGCTGGCGGGTCTGGTGATTACCCTGAAGATTACGGTGATCGCCATCGTGATCGGCATCGTCTGGGGTACTTTGCTGGCGGTAATGCGCCAGTCCAGCTTTCTGCCGCTGGCCTGGTTTGCTAAAACCTACGTCAACGTATTCCGTTCTATCCCGCTGGTGATGGTCCTGCTGTGGTTCTATCTGATTGTCCCTGGCTTCCTGCAGAACGTCCTGGGGCTATCGCCGAAGACGGATATCCGCCTGATCTCGGCAATGGTCGCATTTTCGATGTTCGAAGCCGCCTACTATTCAGAGATTATCCGCGCCGGCATCCAGAGCATCTCGCGCGGCCAGTCCAGCGCCGCGCTGGCGCTGGGAATGACCCACTGGCAGTCAATGCGGCTGGTGATCCTGCCGCAGGCCTTCCGCGCCATGGTGCCACTGCTGTTAACCCAGGGGATCGTCCTGTTCCAGGATACCTCGCTGGTGTATGTATTGAGTCTCGCCGACTTCTTCCGTACCGCCTCCACCATCGGTGAGCGTGACGGGACCCAGGTCGAAATGATCCTGTTCGCGGGCGGCGTCTATTTTGTGATTAGCCTCAGCGCTTCGCTGTTGGTCAGCTGGTTGAAGAAAAGGACTGTGTAATGATTACCCTGAAAAACGTTTCAAAATGGTATGGTCACTTTCAGGTGCTGACCGATTGCTCCACGGAAGTGAAAAAAGGCGAAGTGGTGGTGGTTTGCGGGCCGTCAGGTTCCGGTAAATCCACGCTGATTAAAACCGTAAACGGTCTTGAACCTGTACAGCAGGGGCAGATAATTGTTGATGGCACGGTGGTCAACGACAAAAAAACCAACCTGGCCAAACTGCGCTCGCACGTCGGGATGGTGTTTCAGCATTTTGAACTGTTCCCGCATCTGTCGATTATCGACAATCTGACGCTGGCGCAGGTCAAAGTGCTTAATCGCGATAAAGCCTCGTCGCGCAAGAAAGGTCTCAAGCTGCTGGAGCGCGTTGGTCTGGCGGCGCATGCGGAAAAATACCCGGCGCAGCTCTCCGGCGGTCAGCAACAGCGCGTGGCCATTGCTCGTGCCCTATGTATGGATCCGATCGCCATGCTGTTCGATGAACCCACCTCGGCGCTCGACCCGGAGATGATCAACGAGGTGCTGGACGTCATGGTCGAACTGGCTAACGAGGGCATGACCATGATGGTGGTCACTCATGAAATGGGCTTCGCCCGCAAGGTGGCAAACCGGGTCATCTTTATGGATGAAGGGAAGATTGTCGAGGATGCCGATAAAGAAGCATTCTTTGCCAATCCACAATCCGAGCGTGCCAAAGATTTCCTCGCCAAAATACTTCATTAATGGTTTTTCTCTGCGCATACCGTCCGGTATGCGCAGTTTATCTTTATTACCACGTTATTCATCAATGTTATTTATTTCGCTGAATAGCGCTAATATTATTTACGTAAAAAATAAATTAAGCCAATAAAAGCTGAACTCATTTATTAAATTGATCAATTCATAAAGAATTCAATAATGAATTCGTGGAACTCTCCTTCCTGTATCGCTAGCATATAACGCCTCGTAACAGGTTCACCGCATGATTATTTTATTGTTTAAATATAATATTCTTGCCTGACCTCGCCTGTGCGAAATAAAACCAATTAATACAATAGCTTCTGGCCAAATAATTAACGGTTAATCGGATCAATGAAACAAATGGATATTGCTTCATGTTAATACGCTCTCGCACGCTCCCTGGGCTGCTGTTGATGACCCTCGCCGCCACCTCTGCCGCCGGGGCCGCACAATTGACCACCAGCCCCCATCAGACGGAACAGGATAAAGCCCGCCAGGAGGCGCTGACGCCACAGCAGCAGGATTTTCAGTCATCACAACAGCGCGTGACGCCGCAGGGTATCCTTTTTCCCGAGGAAACGCAGTGTAAATTGATCAACCGGGTCGATATCGATTCCGATAACCAGACGCTTACCCGCCAATTACTGGCTAAAACGGCGCAGCAGGCGCAGGGGCGCTGTCTGGGTGGTGAAGGCATTCGTCTGCTGGCCTATACCTTGCAAAATGAGCTGATCGCGCAAGGCTACATCACCTCGCTGATTGATGTGCCCTCCCAGTCGCTGGAGCAAGGCATTCTCAGGCTGACGCTGCACTATGGCAAAGTGGGCGCTATCGACTATGCCGACGGATCAGACAGCACCCGCTTGTGGAATTCGCTCCCAACTTCTTCCGGCACTATTCTGCGTTTAAGCGATCTCGAACAGGGGATGGCCAATCTGCAACGCCTGCCCGGCACCACCGCGCACATGAAACTGCTGCCGGGGCAGCACGAGGGGGAAAGCGATATCCAGATTGCCCGCAGCCTGGAGAAAAAATGGCAGCTTGGCGCCTGGCTTGACGACGCCGGCAGCAAAGCCAGCGGCCGCTACCAGGCCGGCGGCGCCCTCTATCTCTACGACCTGACCTCCCTCAACGATATCCTGTACCTTTCCGGTGGGGGGGACATTGAATTCAACCAGCACAACGACGGCAACCACAACGGCAGCCTGTATTATTCTATTCCCTTCGGCTACTGGTCATTGAGCGCCTACGGGGCATACAGCCAGTATCGCCAGCAGTTTAACGGCAACTGGTCGACGATGGATTATAAGAGCAAGAATCGCTACTACAGCGCCACGCTGAGCCGTTTGCTCTCCCACACCCGGCAGCAAAAAACCACCGCCGATCTGCGGATTGCCAAGAGCACCTCGCATTATTACTTCGGCGGCAGTGAACTACAGGTAATGCGCAAACAAACGCCCGCCTGGGAGTTCACCCTCAACCACCAGCACTACTTTAATAAAAAGATTGTCGATGCCAGCATCGGCATCCAGCGCAGTCTGCCGTGGCTCAGCTCGATGCCAACGCCAGAAGAGCAAGCCGGGCTATACAGCCCACTGTCGCGTATCGTCCATGGCAATCTGCAGGCGATGATGAAATTTGACGCCACCGGCGACAAATTTACCTGGGCTCCGCGAGTGAGCGCCCAGTTCAGTCCGGATAAACTCGCTTCCGATAATAAATTCAATCTTGGCAGCCGCTGGAGCGTGCGCGGTTTTGACGGTGAAAACAGCCTGTCCGGCAATCAGGGATGGTACTGGCGCAACGATTTTATCTGGGATCTGCCCACCCACGAGCGGCAATTCTATCTGGGCGCGGATGTGGGTCGCCTTATCGGCGCCGATCTGTATCAAAAAGGCAAAGTCCTTTCCGGCGCCGTCAGCGGCCTGCGCGGCCAGCTATGGTCAACACAATATGATCTGTTTATTAGCACCCCGCTCAGTAAGCCGGATAAGTTTCATAGCGACGCCCTGAATATGGGCTTTTCATTACAGTGGAGGTATTAATTCAGTCATTATCGACCCTTTCAGCTACGTTGTTTATTAATCTTAATTTAAAGGAATAAATAAAATGTTTAAGTTTAAAGCTTCATATGTCGCGCTGGCGGCAGTATTAACCTCGTCGGTGGTCTATGCCGACCCGACCAGCTATACGCATTCGTCCGGCGCCACGGTTATCGATATTGAAAAGCCGAACGCCGCCGGCGTCTCCCATAACCTGTACCGCGACTTCAACGTTGGCACCAATGGCACCATCCTCAATAACAGCGGCGATGATGTCAGCCACAGCACCTTTGGCAATATCGCCCGCAACAATAATCTGACCGCCGGCAGCGCCTCGGTGATTTTGAACGAGGTCACCTCCAAAAACGCCAGTAGCCTAAAGGGCTTTATCGAAGTCAACGGCCAGAAAGCGGACGTGGTGATCGCCAACCCGAACGGCATCACCTGCTCCGGCTGTAGCTTTGTCAATACCAACAAGGCCATCCTGACCACCGGTAAAGTCAACATGACCAGCGACGGCGCTATCGGCAGCTATACCGTGACGGGCGGCACCCTCACCATCGGCGAAAATGGCATGAACGCCGCTAACGGCTACGCGGTTCTGCTCGCCGACGCGATTAAGATTAACGGTAAAGTACAGGCCAACAACGCCCTGGTCAGCGCAGGCAACTTCACCATGGATAACAGCACCGGCTCGGTGACCTCCGCCGGTAAGCAGGCCACCCTTATCCAGATGACGGTTAACCCGCAGTACAGCATCGACGTCAGCAGCCTTGGCGGGATCGAGGCCAACAGCATCAGCATGGTCGGCAACAACATCGGCTTTGGCGTACGTAACCAGGGCTCCATTGTCGCTAACAGCACGCTGCAGCTCACCAGCAACGGTAACCTGCTGAACAAAGGCACAATAACGAGCAAAGGTTTGCTGAGCCAGGTTTCCACCGCCACGGGGATTACCAATAACGGCAGCATCGCTGGCGCCTATTATTTAATGCTTTCCAGCGGCGACTATATCGTCAACGTCGGCTCCCTCACCGGCGGCCAGCTGATTGCCTCCGCCAATGGTAATATCACTAACGGCGACTCAGGCACGATGACCGGCACCAGTGGATTAAGCTTGACCAGCGGCGGGAAAATCCGCAATGAGGCCAAAGCCTCCCTGCTGTCAAATAACCAGATCGCCGCCACGGCGATGGGTGATTTCCTCAATGAAGGCAAAATCAGCGCCAAAAACACCAGCCTGACTTTCGTTGGCAGCAGCTTTAAGAATACCGGCAACATTAACTCTACCGGCCAAACCACCATTCAGTCGCTTAAGCAGGATGGCAGCGCAAACAGCGGGGAAATCTATAACCTCGGTAATATCACCGGCGAAAATATCAACCTGCAGACCACTGGCACATTGGCACAAAGCAGCAGTGGTCGCATGGATGCCACCAATGCGATTACGGCGCATAGCTACTGGCTCAACAATAATGGCGCAATGAAAGCTACCGACATCACCACCGATCATGGCGTCGTGAATAACACCGGCAAAATCTCTGCGGGTAATATCTCCATCACGACTTATTCCAATATTGTTAACGAAGGTACCCTGTACAGTACCGGAGACCTGCTGCTGAATACGCAAAACAAAGGCAACATCTCCAACTATTCCCTGATTCAGGCGGGTGGTACGTTGACGATGAATGCGAAAAAGGTCGTTAACAGTGGACGCGGCTGCGGCTGGTTAGGGTTTAACACTTGTGACGTCGGCACCCTCAGCGCTAACAAGCTGGTTCTCAACTCTTCACACAGCTATGCCAGCAACATGGGTGGCTATCAGTATTTCAAGAGCACCGAAATCAACACGGTGAAATAAGGCAGTCCACGATGCGCGAAGTCTCGCGCATCGTTTTTTCGCACTGCTTAAGGTTCGAAGGGCCGACGCTGGAACTGATCGTGGCCGCACTTCGGACAGCGCGGTAGCACATCCGGGGTATATACCGCCAGGTGATAGTGGCACTTCTCGCAGACCAGATTACCCAGACCAACCACCTCTCCGCTGTGGTACACACCGTGGTGATTCAGATCCTGAAAGACTTCGCGCCACTCGAGCTGCGTTTTGTCGGTGATATCAGCCAACTCCTGCCACAGGCTCTCTTTGATCACCCGCATAAACACGCTGTCGCTCTCGTCTTCGTGACTCTCTTCGTAGCTGCGGGCAAACTCCTCGAGATCGCGCTTCACCGCCGCAATCACCGACTCAATCTCGCTCTGTGTCAGATCGCCGGCGCGGACGATGTGGTCCCGGGCCTGCGACACCAGCGCATCGATATCGCGCTCTCCATGGCGGAGCCGTTCGCTGAGCGAGGAAACCAGTTCACGGTAATATTGAGCAACCTTGTTCATCATTTCGCCTCCGGTGTGGTTAACGTCTTCTGATAATAGACCTTATTCCTCTCCCGCTGTGTCTGGCAACCCACAGAGTCGCGAAATAATCTGCGCAGCTTTTGCCGATGTTGATGTGCGAAAAGCTGTTTTGACGGGGGCGTTTGGGCTATGCTATGCCGATCTGAAATAACACATCCATTGGCTACATTTTGTAGCTGTATTGAAAACAGGACCACTGGCTGCCATGCAAGAGCAATACCGCCCGGAAGAGATAGAATCGAAAGTCCAGCTTCACTGGGACGAAAATCGTACATTTGAAGTAACTGAAGACGAGAGCAAAGAGAAGTATTACTGCCTGTCGATGCTTCCTTATCCTTCTGGTCGACTACACATGGGTCACGTGCGTAACTACACCATCGGCGACGTGATTGCCCGCTACCAGCGCATGCTGGGCAAAAACGTTCTGCAGCCGATCGGCTGGGATGCGTTTGGTCTGCCGGCGGAAGGGGCGGCGGTGAAAAATAACACCGCGCCAGCGCCGTGGACCTACGACAATATCGCCTACATGAAAAACCAGCTCAAAATGCTGGGCTTTGGCTATGACTGGAGCCGCGAGCTGGCGACCTGCACCCCGGAATACTACCGCTGGGAGCAGAAGTTCTTCACCGAGCTGTACAAAAAAGGCCTGGTCTACAAAAAAACCTCCGCGGTGAACTGGTGCCCGAACGATCAGACCGTGCTGGCTAACGAACAGGTTATCGACGGCTGCTGCTGGCGCTGCGATACCAAAGTTGAGCGTAAAGAGATCCCGCAGTGGTTTATTAAAATCACCGCCTACGCCGATGAACTGCTCAACGATCTGGATAAGCTGGATCACTGGCCGGACACCGTGAAGACCATGCAGCGCAACTGGATCGGCCGTTCCGAAGGGGTAGAAATCTCCTTTGACGTCAACGACTACGCCGATAAGCTGACCGTCTACACCACCCGCCCGGATACCTTTATGGGCTGCACCTACCTGGCCGTCGCCGCGGGTCACCCGCTGGCGCAGCAGGCTGCGGCGAACAATCCGGCGCTGGCCGCCTTTATCGACGAGTGTCGTAACACCAAAGTGGCCGAGGCCGACATGGCGACGATGGAGAAAAAAGGCGTCGATACCGGCTTTAAAGCTATTCACCCGCTGACCGGCGAAGAAATTCCGGTTTGGGCGGCAAACTTTGTGCTGATGGAATACGGCACCGGCGCGGTCATGGCCGTTCCGGGTCACGACCAGCGCGACTATGAATTCGCCAGCAAGTACGGTCTGAACATCAAGCCGGTAATCCTGGCTGCCGACGGCTCCGAGCCGGATCTCTCCGCACAGGCGCTGACCGAGAAAGGCGTCTTGTTTAACTCCGGCGAGTTCAGCGGCCTCGATTATGAAGCCGGCTTCAACGCCATTGCCGACAAACTGGCAGCCATGGGCGTGGGCGAGCGTAAAATTAACTACCGCCTGCGCGACTGGGGTGTGTCCCGTCAGCGTTACTGGGGCGCGCCGATCCCGATGGTCACACTGGAAGACGGCACCGTGCTGCCAACGCCGGAAGATCAGCTGCCGGTGATCCTGCCGGAAGACGTGGTCATGGACGGCATCACCAGCCCGATCAAAGCCGATCCTGAGTGGGCCAAGACCACCGTTAACGGCCAGCCAGCGCTGCGCGAAACCGACACCTTTGACACCTTCATGGAATCCTCCTGGTACTATGCGCGCTACACCTGCCCGCAGTATCAGGAAGGGATGCTGGATTCAAAAGCGGCCAACTACTGGCTGCCGGTAGATATCTATATCGGTGGTATCGAACACGCCATCATGCACCTGCTCTACTTCCGCTTCTTCCACAAGCTGATGCGCGACGCGGGTATGGTGAACTCCGATGAGCCGGCGAAACAGCTGCTGTGCCAGGGTATGGTGCTGGCTGACGCGTTCTACTACGTGGGCGAAAACGGCGAACGTAACTGGGTCTCTCCGGTTGACGCTATCGTTGAGCGCGACGAGAAAGGCCGCATCGTGAAGGCCAAAGACGCGGCAGGCCACGAGCTGGTGTACACCGGCATGAGCAAGATGTCCAAGTCGAAAAACAACGGCATCGACCCGCAGGTGATGGTTGAACGCTACGGCGCAGATACCGTGCGTCTGTTCATGATGTTTGCTTCCCCGGCGGATATGACCCTCGAGTGGCAGGAATCTGGCGTTGAAGGGGCTAACCGCTTCCTGAAACGCGTCTGGAAGCTGGTCTACGAACACACCACCAAAGGGGACGTTGCGGCTCTGAACGTCGCGGCCCTCAGCGAAGATCAGAAAGCGCTGCGTCGCGATATCCACAAAACCATCGCCAAAGTCACCGACGATATCGGCCGTCGTCAGACCTTCAACACCGCTATCGCGGCGATCATGGAGCTGATGAATAAGCTGGCGAAAGCACCGCAGGAAGATGAGCAGGATCGCGCCCTGATGCAGGAAGCGCTGCTGGCGGTGGTACGTATGCTCAACCCGTTCACCCCACACGCCAGCTTCACCCTGTGGCGTGAGCTGAACGGCGAAGGTGATATCGACAACGCGCCGTGGCCGGTGGCGGATGAAAGCGCGATGGTGGAAGACAGCACCCTCGTCGTCGTCCAGGTCAATGGCAAAGTTCGTGGTAAAATTACCGTTGCGGTAGATGCAACTGAAGAGCAGGTTCGTGAGCGCGCTGGCCAGGAACATCTGGTGGCGAAATATCTCGACGGGAAAACCGTACGTAAAGTGATTTACGTTCCGGGCAAACTGCTCAATCTGGTCGTTGGCTAAGCGCGGGAGGAAGCGTGCGATATCTGGCAACAATGTTGTTATCTCTGGCGGTGCTTGTCACCGCCGGCTGTGGCTGGCATCTGCGTAGCACTACGCAGGTGCCAACCACCATGAAAACCATGATTTTCCAGTCAAGCGATCCGAACGGGCCGTTAAGCCGCGCGGTGCGTAATCAGCTGCGTCTTAATGGCGTGGAACTGATCGACGCCAGCACGCTGCGTAAGGATGTCCCTTCTCTGCGCCTCGACGGGTCGTCGATTCAGAAAGATACGGCATCGGTGTTCCAGGATGGTCGTACCGCGGAATATCAGATGGTCATGACCGTTCATGCCAGCGTTCTGATCCCGGGTCATGATATCTATCCGATTTCCACCAAGGTCTATCGTTCGTTCTTCGATAACCCGCAGGCGGCGTTAGCGAAAGACGCCGAGCAGGATATGATTATCCAGGAAATGTACGACAAAGCGGCGGAACAGCTGATTCGTAAGCTGCCAAGCGTACAGGTGGCGGATGTTGAAGCAACCCAGCAGGAAGAGAAACCGGTCGCTGGCAGCACGGCACCGGCTTCCTCGGGTAACCGCGTCTCCACCACGCTGGGTCAATGATGATTCGGTTGTACCCGGAACAGCTCCGCGCGCAGCTCACTGAAGGGCTGCGCGCGGCCTATCTGCTGCTTGGCAACGATCCCCTGCTGTTGCAGGAAAGCCAGGACGCCATTCGTGAAGCCGCTGCCGCGCAGGGCTTTACCGAACACCACACCTTCACCATAGACAATAGCACCGACTGGCAGGCGCTTTTCGCCTTAAGCCAGGCGATGAGCCTGTTTGCCAGCCGGCAAACACTGCTGTTGATCCTGCCGGAAAACGGCCCCAACGCGGCGATCAACGAACAGCTCGCCACGCTGGTCGGCCTGCTGCACGACGATCTGCTGCTGATAGTTCGCGGTAATAAGCTGACCAAAGCCCAGGAGAATGCCGCGTGGCTTACCGCCCTGGCGCAGCGGGCCGTCCAGGTCAGCTGCCAGACGCCGGAATACGCGCAGCTCCCACGCTGGCTCGCCGCCCGGGCGAAACAGCATCAGCTGCAGCTCGACGACGCGGCCAGTCAGCTGCTGTGCTACTGTTACGAAGGTAATCTGCTGGCGCTGGCGCAGGCGCTGGAACGTCTGGCGCTCCTCTGGCCGGACGGCAAACTGACCCTGCCCCGGGTTGAGCAGGCGGTTAACGATGCCGCCCATTTTACGCCGTACCATTGGGTCGATGCGCTGCTGGCAGGCAAAAGCAAGCGCGTGCTGCACGTTCTGCAGCAGTTGCGTCTGGAAGGCTGCGAACCCGCTATTCTGCTGCGCACGCTGCAGCGGGAGCTGTTGCTGCTGGTCACCCTCAAGCGCCAGTCGGCACAGACGCCGCTGCGCTCGCTGTTTGATAAGCATCGGGTCTGGCAAAACCGTCGCCAGCTGCTCAGCGACGCCCTCGCCCGCCTGAGCGGTGAACAGCTGCGCCAGGCAGTGACGCTACTGACCCGAGCCGAACTGACCTTTAAACAGGATTACGGGCACGACGTCTGGCCCGAACTGGAAAGTCTTTCGTTGTTGCTCTGCCACAAGGCCCTGGCGGACGTTTTTATTGATGGTTGATATGACTCAGTTGCAGGCAATCTATGGCGGTACCTTCGATCCGGTGCATTACGGTCACCTCAAGCCGGTTGAGATCCTGGCGAATCAGATTGGCCTGAGTAAGGTCATCATTATGCCCAATAACGTTCCGCCGCACCGACCACAGCCGGAAGCCTCCAGCGCCCAGCGTGTGCATATGCTGGAGCTGGCGATTGCCGACAAGCCGCTGTTCACGCTCGACAAACGCGAACTACAGCGCGACACCCCTTCCTGGACGGCGCAAACCCTACAGGAGTGGCGCCAGGAACAGGGGCCAGAGAAGCCGCTGGCGTTTATCATTGGCCAGGATTCCCTGCTCACTTTCCCTACCTGGCACCATTACGAAACCATTCTCGACAATGTTCACCTTATTGTCTGCCGCCGCCCGGGTTACCCGTTGACCATGGCACAGGAAGCCGACCAGCGCTGGCTGAATCGCCATTTAACTCATGACGTAGAGTGCCTGCATAATCGCCCTGCCGGGGTCATCTACCTGGCGGAAACACCGTGGTTCGACATTTCGGCGACGATTATCCGCCAGCGACTCGAGCTGGGGGAATCCTGTGCCGAGATGCTGCCCGCCGCGGTGCTGGACTACATCCGCGAGCAGGGACTTTATTGCTGACGCCAGCAGGCTGGGCCTGACGCGAAAAACGCGCTATCGTAACGCCACGTCTCTACCGCCTGTTTGAGCATCATCATGAAATTATGGTTAGTTCGCCACGGCGAAACCGAAGCCAACGTGGCCGGATTATATAGCGGCCACGCGCCTACCTCCCTGACGCCGCGCGGCGTTGCCCAGGCGCAAGCCCTCGGCGAGCGGTTACGCGCGGTGCCTTTCGATAAAGTCATGTGTAGCGCGCTGGCGCGAACCGGGACAACGGCCGATCTGCTGCTTGGCGATCGCCATATCCCTCGTGAACACCATCCCGCGCTCAACGAAATGTTTTTTGGCGACTGGGAGATGCGTCACCATCGCGATCTCCAGCGGGAAGATGCGGAAAATTACGCCGCGTGGTGTGCTGACTGGCAGCATGCCTCCCCCACCAACGGCGAAAGCTTTCAGAATTTTGCCCGCCGCGTCAGTGATTTTATCCCAACCCTGACCGACCACCGCCATCTTGACCACCTGCTGATTGTCGGCCATCAGGGCGTCCTGAGCCTGCTGACGGCTCTGCTGTTGCAGATGCCCGCGGCGGCGATGTGGCACTTTCCCATTGAACATGGCGCCTGGAGCCAGCTCGACATCCGAGAGGATTTTACCACCCTGCGGGTATTAAATAGCCGGGCTGTCTGGCAGCCGCAGGAAGAATTCCCGTCAGACCATTGACAGGCCAGTGCAGGCTGTTATTCTCCGCTGCCAGGTAACATCCGCCGAAACGTGTTTGCAGAAATTGTTTTACAAAAATGGCGATGCAATCCCTGGCGAGGGATGGGATGATAGCCCGCCACGAACGCCTGCCGACAGACATTTCATCCGACTTTTTCATCAGTTCGGGTATACTGTCAGGCTCTTTATGATTATCAATCTTCACGCACCCAGGGGGAACACTTGCAGGGTAAAGCACTCCAGGATTTTGTTATCGACAAAATTGATGACCTGAAAGGTCAGGACATCGTTGCCATTGATGTACATGGCAAATCCAGCATCACCGATTGCATGATTATCTGCACCGGCACTTCCACACGTCACGTGATGTCCATTGCCGACCACGTGGTTCAGGAATCCCGCGCCGCCGGCATGCTGCCGCTGGGCGTTGAAGGCGAAGCTGCCGCCGACTGGATCGTCGTCGACCTCGGTGACGTGATGGTTCACGTCATGCAGGAAGAGAGCCGTCGTCTGTACGAGCTGGAAAAACTCTGGAGTTAATGCGTGAAGTTGCAGCTGGTGGCCGTGGGCACCAAAATGCCGGACTGGGTACAGACCGGCTTTAGCGAGTATTTGCGCCGTTTTCCCAAAGATATGCCGTTCGAACTGGTGGAGATCCCCGCCGGTAAGCGCGGCAAGAACGCTGATATCAAACGTATCCTCGAAAAAGAGGGCGAAATGATGTTGGCTGCTGCCGGCAAGAACCGTATCGTGACCCTGGATATTCCGGGAAAACCATGGGATACGCCGCAGCTGGCGCGCGAACTGGAACGCTGGAAACAGGACGGGCGTGACGTCAGTTTGCTGGTTGGCGGCCCGGAAGGCCTCTCTCCCGCCTGTAAAGCCGCGGCGGAACAGAGTTGGTCGCTCTCGACCCTCACCTTACCTCACCCGCTGGTGCGTGTACTGGTGGCCGAGAGTCTGTATCGGGCGTGGAGCATTACCACCAACCACCCGTACCACCGTGAGTAATGATGATCAGGGTAGACTAAGCAGCGAATGAAATTACAGAATTCTTTCCGCGACTATACGGCTGAATCCTCGCTGTTCGTGCGCCGGGCGCTGGTCGCTTTTTTGGGGATTTTGCTGCTTTCCGGCGTTCTGGTCGCCAACCTGTATAATGTGCAAATCGTTCGCTTCAACGACTATCAGACGCGCTCGAACGAAAACCGCATCAAACTGGTGCCGATCCCGCCAAGCCGCGGCATCATTTACGATCGCAACGGCACCCCGCTGGCGCTTAACCGCACCATTTATCAGCTGGAGATGATGCCGGAGAAAGTCGATAACGTGCAGCAGACGCTGGATGCGCTGCGCGACGTGGTCGATTTAACCGACGATGATATTGCCGGCTTCAAAAAGGAGCGCGCCCGCTCCCATCGCTTCACCTCAATTCCGGTAAAGGTCAACCTTAGCGAAGTGCAGGTCGCCCGCTTTGCCGTTAACCAGTACCGCTTTCCCGGCGTCGAAGTCAAAGGCTACAAGCGTCGTTACTATCCGTATAACTCAGCGCTGACCCACGTCATCGGCTACGTCTCAAAAATTAACGATAAAGACGTCGACCGCCTCGATAAAGAAGGCAAGCTGGCCAACTACGCCTCGACCCACGACATCGGCAAACTGGGTATTGAGCGTTATTATGAGGACGTCCTCCACGGTCAGACCGGCTATGAAGAGGTTGAAGTCAACAACCGCGGCCGCGTCATTCGCCAGCTTAAAGAGGTGCCGCCGCAGGCCGGACGTGATATCTATCTCACCCTCGACCTTAAGCTGCAGCAGTATATCGAAACGTTGCTGGCCGGTAGCCGCGCAGCGGTGGTGGTCACCGATCCGCGTACCGGCGCTATTCTGGCTCTGGTCTCCACCCCGAGCTATGACCCGAACCTGTTCGTCGACGGCATCTCCAGCAAAGACTATTCCGGCCTGCTCAACGATCCGAATACGCCGTTGGTAAACCGCGCGACGCAAGGGGTCTATCCACCCGCCTCGACGGTCAAACCGTATGTTGCCGTCTCGGCGCTGAGCGCCGGGGTGATCACCCGCAACACCAGCCTGTTTGACCCAGGCTGGTGGCAGTTACCCGGCTCCGATAAACGCTACCGTGACTGGAAAAAATGGGGCCACGGCCACCTGAACGTCACCAAAGCGCTGGAGGAGTCTGCGGATACCTACTTCTACCAGGTCGCCTATGACATGGGGATCGATCGCCTCTCCGAGTGGATGAGCAAGTTCGGCTACGGCCACTACACCGGTATCGATCTCTCCGAAGAACGTTCGGGCAACATGCCAACCCGCGAATGGAAGCTCAAACGCTTTAAGAAACCCTGGTACCAGGGGGATACCATTCCGGTGGGCATCGGCCAGGGCTACTGGACCGCCACGCCGATTCAGATGAACAAAGCGCTGATGATCCTGATTAACGACGGGGTCGTCAAAGTGCCGCACCTGCTGCAAAGCACTGTGGAAGACGGCAAGCCTGTCCCGTGGGTCCAGCCGCATGAACCGCCGGTGGGCGACATCCATTCCGGCTACTGGGAAATTGCCAAAGACGGCATGTTCGGCGTGGCCAACCGCGGCAATGGTACTGCGCACAAATACTTCGCCAGCGCGCCGTACAAAATCGCGGCCAAGTCCGGTACCGCCCAGGTGTTCGGCCTCAAGGCTAACGAAACCTATAACGCGCACCGAATTTCTGAACGTCTGCGTGACCATAAACTGATGACGGCGTTTGCGCCTTATAACAACCCTCAGGTTGCCGTGGCGATGATCCTGGAAAACGGTGGCGCCGGCCCGGCGGTCGGTACGATTATGCGCCAAATCCTCGATCACATTATGCTGGGCGATAACAACACCACGCTGCCAAGCGAAAACCCGGCGGTAACCGCAGGGGAGGATCAATAATGACGGATAATCCGAATAAAAAATCGCTGTGGGATAAAATCCATCTTGACCCCACCATGGTGCTGATCCTGCTGGCGCTGCTCACCTATAGTGCGCTGGTTATCTGGAGCGCCAGCGGTCAGGACGTCGGCATGATGGAGCGTAAAATCGGCCAGATCGCCATGGGCGTGGTGATCATGATCGTTATGGCGCAGATCCCACCGCGGGTCTACGAAGGCTGGGCGCCCTATCTCTACATTTTCTGTATTATTTTGCTGGTGGCCGTCGACGCCTTCGGCGCCATCTCGAAAGGGGCGCAGCGCTGGCTGGATCTCGGTATCGTTCGTTTTCAGCCGTCGGAGATAGCCAAAATTGCCGTGCCGCTAATGGTGGCGCGCTTTATTAACCGCGACGTCTGTCCGCCGTCGCTGAAGAACACCGCCATTGCCCTGGTGCTGATCTTCCTGCCGACCCTGCTGGTGGCGGCGCAGCCCGACCTGGGAACCTCGATCCTGATCGCCCTCTCCGGGCTGTTTGTGCTGTTCCTTTCCGGCCTGAGCTGGCGTCTTATCGGGATTGCCGTGGTGCTGGTTGCCGCCTTTATTCCAATCCTGTGGTTCTTCCTGATGCACGACTATCAGCGCCAGCGCGTGATGATGCTCCTCGATCCGGAAACCGACCCGCTGGGCGCCGGCTATCATATTATTCAGTCTAAAATTGCCATTGGCTCTGGCGGCCTGCGCGGCAAAGGCTGGCTGCATGGCACCCAGTCGCAGCTGGAGTTCCTGCCGGAACGTCACACCGACTTTATCTTCGCCGTGCTGGCCGAAGAGCTGGGCCTGATTGGCGTACTGATCCTGCTGGCGCTCTATATTCTGCTGATCATGCGCGGACTGTGGATCGCCGCCCAGGCGCAAACCACCTTTGGCCGGGTCATGGCCGGTGGTTTAATGTTGATTTTATTCGTTTATGTCTTCGTAAATATTGGTATGGTGAGTGGTATTTTACCGGTGGTGGGCGTACCGTTGCCGCTGGTGAGCTACGGGGGCTCCGCCCTGATCGTATTGATGGCCGGGTTTGGTATCGTGATGTCGATCCATACCCACAGAAAAATGTTGTCGAAAAGCGTTTAAAGGGGTTCGCAATGCGTAAGCAATGGCTGGGGATCTGCATAGCAGCGGGGCTGCTGGCGGCATGTTCGAGTGATGACGTGCAACAAAAAACGGTCAGTACTCCACAGCCGGCCGTCTGTAATGGCCCGACGGTTGAGATCAGCGGCGCCGATCCGCAGTATGAAACGCCGAACGCCACGGCCAATCAGGACTATGAGCGCGACGGTAAAAGCTACAAAATCGTCCAGGATCCGGCAAACTTTACTCAGGCCGGTTTCGCGGCGATCTACGACGCTGAGCCCAACAGTAACCTGACCGCCAGCGGCGAAACCTTCGATCCAACCCAGTTGACCGCGGCGCACCCGACGCTGCCGATCCCGAGCTATGCGCGGATCACCAATCTCGCTAACGGACGCATGATCGTCGTGCGAATTAACGATCGTGGCCCGTATGGCAACGATCGGGTCATCTCGCTCTCCCGCGCGTCCGCAGACCGCCTGAATACCTCAAACAACACCAAGGTGCGCATCGACCCCATCATCGTCGCGCCTGACGGTTCACTTTCCGGTCCGGGAATGGCCTGCACCACGGTCGCCAAACAGACTTACGCCCTGCCCGCCCGGCCGAATCTGGACGGCGGAGACGCCACAGGGATGAGCCAGCCTGCGCCCACCGACGTTCGCCCGATCAGCAACAGCACGCTGAAGCCGGAAGACAGCGTCGGCGCACCGGTGAACAGCGGTGGTTTCCTCGGCGCGCCGACGCCGCTTAACAGCGGCGTGCTGGAAAGTAGCGAACCGGCGGCTGCAGCGTCAGCTGCCGGCACAACCCCTGCAGCGCCGGTCACCGCACCGGGATCTATTCAAGGTAGCGTTGCCCCCGCAGCGGCCGCAGGCGCCGTTGCCGCCTCCTCTTCCGCCACCTCCAGCGCCAGCGGTAATTTTGTCGTCCAGGTTGGCGCAGTGAGCGACCAGGCGCGGGCGCAGCAGTATCAGCAGCGCCTGAGCCAGCAGTTCTCCGTGCCGGGGCGCGTCACGCAAAACGGCGCGGTATGGCGTATTCAGCTGGGCCCGTTTGCGGATAAAGCACAGGCCAGCGCCGTTCAGCAGCGCCTGCAAAGCGAAGCGCAGCTGCAGTCCTTTATTACTCGCGCCAACTAAACGCCGCGGGCCGCCCGTTCACCATGCGCATGTAAAAGTCATTAACAAACTCATGCGCAATGTCGGATGCTGGCCCGCAGAGCATTTGCTATAGTAAGGCACTTTTTTTAACTCCATCACGGATGCCGTTGTTCTGACCATGAAGACCTCTTTCACCGCTCGTTTACTCATCACGGCGCTCTCCGTTGCAGCGCTCTCCTCCGCTGCCCGCGCCGATGACCTGAATATCAAAACGATGATCCCAGGCGCCCCGCAGATTGACGCCGAATCCTGGATCCTTATCGATTACAACTCTGGCAAGGTGCTGGCAGAAAATAACGCCGACTCCCGCCGCGACCCGGCCAGTCTGACCAAAATGATGACCAGCTATGTTATCGGTCAGGCGATGAAAGCGGGCAAATTCAAAGAGTCCGATCTGGTCACCGTGGGCAACGATGCCTGGGCCACCGGCAACCCGGTCTTCAAAGGCTCTTCCCTGATGTTCCTCAAACCAGGCATGCAGGTGCCGGTTTCGCAGCTGATCCGCGGTATCAACCTGCAGTCCGGGAATGATGCCTGCGTGGCGATGGCCGATTATGTCGCCGGCAGCCAGGACGCCTTCGTCAGCCTGATGAACAACTACGTGAACGCCCTGGGCCTGAAAAATACCCATTTCCAGACCGTACACGGCCTCGATGCCGACGGGCAGTACAGCTCGGCGCGCGACATGGCGTTGATTGGTCAGGCGCTGATCCGCGATGTTCCGAACGAGTACTCCATCTATCGTGAGAAAGAGTTCACCTTTAACGGTATTCGCCAGCTGAACCGTAACGGCCTGCTGTGGGATAACAGCCTGAACGTTGACGGCATCAAAACCGGCCATACCGACAAAGCGGGCTACAACCTCGTCGCCTCTGCCACCGAAGGCCAGATGCGTCTTATCTCAGCGGTCATGGGCGGGCGTACTTTCAAAGGCCGTGAGTCGGAAAGCAAAAAACTGCTGACCTGGGGCTTCCGCTTCTTTGAAACCGTCAACCCGATTAAAGCCGGCAAAGAGTTTGCGTCCGAACCCGCCTGGTTCGGCGACAGCGACCGCGCCTCACTGGGGGTGGATAAAGATGTCTACCTGACTATTCCGCGCGGCCGGATGAAAGATCTGAAAGCCAGCTATGTGCTGAATAACACTGAACTCCACGCCCCGCTGCAGAAAAACCAGGTGGTAGGCACTATCAATTTCCAGCTGGATGGTAAAATCATCGATCAGCGTCCGCTGGTAGTGCTGCAGGAAATTCCGGAAGGGAATTTCTTCGGCAAAATTATTGATTACATTAAATTAATGTTCCACCACTGGTTTGGTTAAAAATTGAACACTTGAAAGTGTGATTTCCATCCCCATATACTATTCATCCAAGTAACTGATAACTCCCGCCCTTGGTGGGAGTTATTATTTTGTCGTCACACCGGAGCTGACATGAAAACCAAACTTAACGAACTGCTTGAATTCCCTACGCCATTTACTTACAAAGTAATGGGGCAGGCGTTGCCTGAGCTGGTTGATCAGGTGGTGGAAGTGGTACAGCGCCATGCGCCTGGTGATTACTCGCCGTCAGTAAAACCGAGCAGCAAAGGTAACTACCACTCGGTCTCCATCACCATCAACGCCACCCACATTGAACAAGTGGAAACCCTGTACGAAGAGTTAGGTAATATCGAAATCGTACGGATGGTGCTGTAATCTTTTCCCTGACCCGGCCGTCGTGCCGGGTCCTCTCATTCCCTTCTTCACGGCTGTGATATACTCCCCGACCTGAGTTCTCTCTTCCCGGCGGAGATGTTGTTTTGCAGCACAATAAAATTCTTATCCGGCAGCTTGGCCTGCAACCTTACGAACCCGTCTCGCAGGCGATGCATGAATTCACCGACGCTCGCGATGAAAACACCCTCGACGAGATCTGGCTGGTGGAACATCACCCTGTCTTCACGCAGGGCCAGGCCGGAAAAGCAGAACATGTCCTGGTTCCTGGCGATATTCCGGTGATCCAGAGCGATCGCGGCGGCCAGGTAACCTATCACGGTCCAGGACAGCAGGTGATGTACGTGCTGTTGAATCTTAAACGCCGCAAGCTCGGCGTGCGCGAGCTGGTGACC
Source organism: Klebsiella sp. 10982 (assembly GCF_048589245.1). Taxonomy (NCBI): domain Bacteria; kingdom Pseudomonadati; phylum Pseudomonadota; class Gammaproteobacteria; order Enterobacterales; family Enterobacteriaceae; genus Klebsiella; species Klebsiella sp. 10982. The sequence goes on along the minus strand of NZ_JBMAXV010000005.1, from coordinate 51,204 downwards.
CTGCTGGAACAAACGGTCGTCAACACCCTGGCCGAATATGGTATCGACTCCCACCCTCGCGCCGATGCCCCAGGCGTTTACGTCGGTGAACGCAAAATATGCTCTCTGGGACTGAGGATCCGCAAAGGCTGTTCTTTCCACGGCCTGGCGCTCAATATCGCGATGGATCTGACACCGTTTCTGCGCATCAATCCCTGCGGCTACGCGGGTATGGAGATGACGCAAATGCGCCAGTGGCAGCCAGCAGCATCGCCTGAAAAAGTCGCCCCACGGCTGGTCGCCAATCTGCTGGCGCTGCTGAATAACCCGCCTTACGAATACCTCGCTCAGGAATAAGAACGGATCTAAGCCCCGCACACGGCGGGGCACGAGATCCAAAATCGCGATTAACTCGCTATTTTTGCAATCAATTGTCACGCACGGCAACGCGGCAGGCCGCTATACTTGGCCTATCACTCTCAACCGGACTTATCGCGTGCCAGAGAATACGCCTCCGTCAGAATCCCCTGAACGACAGGATGAACGTTACGATCGTCAGATGTTTCGCATCCTGCGCAATATTGACCTCAATCTGTTGACTATCTTCGAAGCCGTTTACGTACATAAGGGCATCGTTAATGCCGCGAAGATACTGAATATCACGCCATCGGCCATTAGCCAGTCCATTAATAAACTGCGCGCGCTATTCCCCGATCCGCTGTTTATTCGCAAAGGACAAGGGGTGACGCCCACTGCCTATGCCACCCATCTTCATCAATATATCAGCCGCGGCATGGAGGCTTTCCTCAGCGCACTGGATATTACCGGTAGTTCACACCAACAGCGGGTGATTACCGTCGCCACCACGCCCTCCATGGGGGCGCTGCTGATGCCGACCATCGCCAGCGCGTTGAAACCGGCTTTTCCGCAGATCCTGTTGCACAATATCGCCATTACAGACGCCGCACGCCAACTCGACCAGCGCCAGGTCGATCTGCTTATTGATACCCACCTGCACAGCGGCCAGGCGATAAGCCATCATGTGCTGTACCAGGATCGGGTGCAGATGTACTGCCGCTCCGGGCATCCTGCTCTGCACACTCCGCAGGATGAAACCACTCTCAGCCAGTATGAGTTCGCGCTCCTGCTCCCGGAAGGCCAGCGTTACCCCACTCTGCACCGCCGGTTACAGGAAGAGATGGGCGAGCGACGCTGCGGTTTCAGCACCTTCAACCTGCTGACCCAGGCCGCGATGATTGCCCAGAGCGACATGCTGGGGCTGACCACCGAGCGCCTGTTCACTACGGTATCCCGGCTCTGGCCGCTGCAGATTCTCGATTACCCCTCTCTGCAGGACGAAAAAATTGATGTCGCGCTGCTTTACAATAAACAGAGCGGGAAAGAGCCACTGCTGAAAGAGATCATCGAGACCGTGCTCCAGGCGTTCAGAGCATAGGGCACGGAAGGGAAAAGAATAAAACAACAACTATTTTACAATTTGCCGGGCAGGCAGGCTGCTTTCTGCCCCTTTTCAATGGTATACTGCCTGCTCTTGATTCAAAAATAGTTGATAATTGCAACATTTCATTGAATTAATTCGCTTTCCTTCGTGACTCGCAACTGGAACACGCACGCTATGAGTAAACCCATTGTGATGGAACGCGGTGTTAAGTACCGCGACGCCGATAAAATGGCCCTTATCCCGGTGAAAAACGTGGCAACTGAGCGTGAAGCTCTGCTCAGAAAACCGGAATGGATGAAAATCAAACTTCCGGCAGACTCGTCCCGTATCCAGGGAATCAAAGCAGCGATGCGTAAGAATGGCCTGCACTCCGTGTGCGAAGAGGCCTCCTGCCCGAACCTTGCAGAATGCTTCAACCACGGAACCGCGACCTTTATGATCCTCGGCGCGATCTGTACTCGCCGTTGCCCGTTCTGCGACGTCGCGCATGGACGGCCGGTCGCGCCAGATGCGAACGAGCCACTGAAGCTGGCGCAAACCATCGCCGATATGGGTCTGCGCTACGTCGTGGTCACCTCGGTAGACCGTGACGACCTGCGCGATGGCGGTGCCCAGCATTTTGCCGACTGCATCAGCGCCATTCGCGAGAAAAACCCGTCGATTAAGATAGAAACGCTGGTCCCGGATTTCCGCGGCCGTATGGATCGCGCCCTTGATATTCTGACGGTGACCCCGCCAGACGTCTTTAACCACAACCTCGAAAACGTGCCGCGTCTCTATCGGCAGGTACGTCCGGGCGCGGATTATAACTGGTCGCTGAAGCTGCTGGAGCGTTTTAAAGAAGCGCACCCGGAAATCCCGACGAAATCCGGCCTGATGGTCGGTCTGGGTGAGACCAACGATGAAATCATTGAGGTGATGCGCGATCTGCGTCGTCATGGCGTCACCATGCTGACGTTAGGTCAATATCTGCAGCCGAGCCGTCACCACCTGCCGGTACAGCGCTACGTCAGCCCGGAAGAGTTCGAAGAGATGAAAGCAGAAGCAATGGCGATGGGCTTCACCCACGCCGCCTGCGGCCCCTTCGTTCGCTCTTCCTACCATGCCGACCTGCAGGCTAAAGGGATGGAAGTTAAATAATTCCCCCCTCTCCTGTGCCGCTGCGTCCTTCCGGCGTAGCGGCCGCTTACCGCGTCACTTGCTCCTTGCGCCAGTAACAGTTGGTTGCATCTTTCCCGCGCGGCGTCGCCAAAAATGACAAAGGCCGCAACGATAAACGTCGCGGCCCCTTCGCCGTCCAGCCAGTCTCCATCCGGGAGCGTCTGGTCAATTACTCTTTATGAGAGAGCTTCTGCGCCGGCGCTTCTTCTTCCGCGGTGGTCTTCTTCGCGCTATCGTCATCCTCGTTCATGGCTTTTTTAAAGCCCTTGATAGCCGAACCCAGGTCGCCGCCCAGCGTACGTAATTTCTTGGTACCAAACACTAAGATAATCAGTGCTGCGACTACCAGCAGTTTGGTAATACTAATCTCACCCATAGCTAACCTTCTTCTCTATACAAGCTGCGAATACGCCATCATACACGCATTTATCCGTCATATTGTAATCCACCTGTGCGTGGGCTGCGTGATGAAGCCCATGGCCTCCCCTACAAGGAGTTTGCGCAGGGGTGTCCGTCCTGACGTGCACAGCGAATTATTGGGATAAACAATACGGGTATTTGACGCGCGGACACAATAGCAATCTGTAACAAGGTGAATCAAGTCTTGTTTAAAAAAACATCACAATAATTGCGGCGGCGCAAATCGTCGGTTGAGCAATACCGGCAAACGCTCGCGAACGCGCGCAAGGTAGTCCGCGGAGAGTTCGGCAAAGATCAGCTGCGGCTCGCTCCCTGCTCCAGCCAGCGTGGTTCCCAGCGGATCAATAATCCGGCTCTGTCCAATATTACGCGTCCCACACTCGCCTGCCGCCACGATATAGCAGGTGGTATCAAGGGCGCGCGCCGCCAACAGCGTCGCCCAGTGGTGCTCTTTCTGTGGCCCTCTCACCCATGCGGTGGGCAGTACCAGCAGATCTGCCCCGTTCAGCGCCAGCGACAGCGCCAGTTCCGGAAAGCGAAGGTCGTAGCAGGTCATCAAGCCAACGCGGAATCCCTCCACCTCAATCACCGGCGGGATCTGCTGGCCGGGATCCACCCGCCGCGACTCCTGCATCGTGAAAGCATCATATAAATGAAGTTTATGATAATGGGCCACCACTTCACCTTGACGCAACACCACCAGCGTGTTGGTCGCCCTCCCCTGTCCCGACGGCACGTGCAGTGTCAACACCGTGGTCAGACGGTTTTGCTCGCTTTCAGCCAGCAACAGCTGTAAAAATTCCCCGTCCAGCGGCTGAGCCGATTTCACCGACAAATCCGGGTCGCTGTCATCTCGCGCCAGCAACGCCTCCGGCAGCACCAGCAGTGCCGCCCCTTCTCGCGCAGCCTGCTGCATCATGGCCACACAGGTCTGCGCATTCGTCCGCCATACTGGCGTGACGGCAAATTGTCCTGCCGCTACTCGCATGCTCTCCTCCGGTCAGGTTATGCATAGCCAATCGCGCCCATAGCGCGCTACACTTGACACTCTCAACTATCAAATAACAGGAAACGACCGTGTTTCAACTTCTTTGCGCCGTTTTTATTGGCGGCGGCACCGGCAGCGTATTACGCTGGTGGCTCGGCATGAAGCTCAATCCTGTGCACCATGCTATCCCGATTGGGACCCTGACCGCCAACCTGGTAGGCGCCTTTGTGATCGGTGCCGGACTGGCGTGGTTTAATCGCCTCACCGGTATTGACCCGATGTGGAAACTGCTTATCACCACGGGATTTTGCGGCGGCCTGACGACCTTCTCCACCTTCTCTGCAGAAGTCGTATTTCTTCTGCAGCAGGGGCGGGTGAGCTGGGCGCTACTCAACGTCGCGGTAAATTTGCTCGGGTCGTTTGCCATGACGGCAGTCGCCTTCTGGCTCTTTTCACAGGCAGCCAGCCGCTAAGCGCGCGGCAAACAGGCAAAAAAAAACCCGCTATTAGCGGGTTTTTATATTCTACTGACGCGTTGCTTACAGAGCGATTACGTTTGCAGCAGAAGGGCCTTTGGCACCGTTAGTGATTTCGAACTCTACGCGCTGACCTTCAGCCAGAGTTTTGAAACCGTTGGACTGGATTGCAGAGAAGTGTACGAATACATCTTTGCTGCCATCTTCCGGAGTAATGAAACCGAATCCTTTGGACTCATTAAACCACTTAACGTTACCTTTAATCTTAGACATCAAAATTACCTTTATATGAAAAATCGACACTAATGCTGTGTCGGGTATCAGTACACCAATTGTGGTACCTTTTGTCCAGTGCAACTTTGCTAAAAAGTGATAAAAGTCGCTATCTTTTTTAGTGGGTAACGCTTTAGTCCTTGTTTTTCAACAAGACGCGCCACTTATCTCATTTATTGCTAAGACTTAGCGAATTAAAACTGAATACGCGCCCAGGCGAAGTAAACGTTACCGTTATTGTAGGTGCCAGGAATATAGGTCATCTGGAACGTTGCCGGGCCGTAACCTATTGATGCCAATGGCAGGATCACCGGGATCGGGATGTAGTCCCAGTTGTCACGCGCCGTCACCCCAAGGGTATAGCCGAGTCCAAGGCGGAAATTTTGATCCGTCAGCGGGCGCCAGGTCTTCTCCCAACCATAGCCGCCGATAGGCTCCCACTTATTGAAAGAGTCTTTGAACGCCATCAGATACAGACCGTGCCAGTTCCCTTTCTCATCCCAGCGGGAGACGCCGAAACCCGCCCCCCATGGACGTTCGTTATACTTATCGGTCTTTTCCTTATCATAGGCAAACCGCGCGTGCCAGGTGATGGCAGGAACGTACAGATCATAGTGCTCCGGCTCATTCCAGGTCTGTGCCACGTTATTACTTAAGGTATGGTAACCTTCGCTAAGGGTCGATGAAAATGACGCGCTGGCGTTTCCGGATACCAATAACCATCCTAAAAAACCAAGAGAAAACAATGATAAACGACGTAGCATCAACACTTTTCTATTACCACTTTCATTTTAAAGTCACCTAAAATTGCAAAGATAGACTCAACACAGGCTGAACGAAATAAGGCAAACTCCTGATTTTCACCTGATGTCTATCAGCACTTCTTAACTATCCATCTGGTGATTATATCCAGGCGCGATGGAGTAAGCGTAGTTCTTAGCGCTTTATTGATTTGCATCAGCGAGTTTCGTCGCTTTTTTCGGCACATTCGCACACTAAAATTTGGTGTGACGCTTTTTTATCTACATATTCTTTGGGCCTAGGGGTAATAAATGCTGACGTTTGTTGAGATCCTGATTGGGATTGTGGTCATTGTGGGCGTTGCCCGCTATATCATTAAGGGCTATTCGGCCACCGGGGTACTGTTCGTCGGAGGGCTAATCTTATTGATTGTCAGCGCCCTGCTGGGACATAAAGTCCTGCCGGGCAATACCGACAGCACCGGTTATTCTGCCACCGATATTATTGAATACATTAAGATTCTACTCATGAGCCGCGGCGGCGATCTGGGTATGATGATTATGATGCTGTGCGGTTTCGCCACCTATATGACCCACATTGGTGCCAATGATATGGTGGTCAAATTAGCGTCAAAACCGCTGCGTTATATTAACTCGCCCTATCTGTTGATGATTGCCGCCTACTTTGTCGCCTGTCTGATGTCGCTGGCGGTCTCTTCGGCCACCGGCCTTGGCGTGCTGCTGATGGCGACACTGTTCCCGGTCATGGTTAACGTCGGGATCAGCCGCGGGGCGGCGGCCGCCATTTGCGCCTCACCGGCAGCGATTATCCTCTCCCCTACTTCAGGTGACGTGGTGCTGGCGGCGAAAGCCGCTGAAATGCCGCTGATCGATTTTGCTTTCAAGACCACGCTGCCGATCTCCATCGCGGCGATCATCTGCATGGCGATCGCCCATTTTTTCTGGCAGCGCTATCTGGATAAAAAAGAGAACATTTCCCACGAGATGCTCGACGTCAACGAGATCACCACCACCGCTCCGGCGCTGTATGCCATCCTGCCGTTTACTCCAATCATTGGTGTGCTGATCTTTGATGGCAAATGGGGGCCAGAACTGCACATTATTACCATCCTTGTCGGCTGCATGCTGCTGGCGGCGGTTCTGGAATTTCTGCGCGGGTTTAACACCAAAAACGTCTTCAGCGGGCTGGAGGTTGCCTACCGTGGCATGGCCGACGCCTTCGCCGGCGTAGTGATGCTGCTGGTTGCCGCGGGCGTCTTTGCCCAGGGGTTAAGCACTATCGGCTTTATTAACGGCCTGATCTCCATCGCCACCTCCTTCGGCTCGGCCAGCATTATTCTGATGCTGGTGCTGGTGATCCTGACCATGCTGGCGGCCATGACCACCGGCTCCGGCAATGCCCCGTTCTATGCCTTTGTTGAGATGATCCCCAAACTGGCTCACTCCTCCGGCATCAACCCGGCTTACCTGTCGATTCCGATGCTGCAGGCCTCGAACCTCGGCCGCACGATATCGCCAGTCTCCGGCGTGGTCGTCGCCGTTGCCGGGATGGCGAAGATTTCGCCGTTCGAAGTGGTCAAGCGCACCTCCGTGCCGGTGCTCGTTGGCCTGCTGGTAGTGATTGTTGCCACTGAAATCCTGGTACCCGGCAGCGCGGTCCGCTAATGGTCTAACCACGTGAAAAGGCGCCAGCAGGCGCCTTTTTTATGCTTTAATAACTTCCCGTTATCTTTTGCCATCCACAATCAGGAATAAACATGTTCAGGAAGGATTTCGCCGCGCTTGCCCTGGTGCTCACCGCCACTCAGGCCGGCGCTGAACCGCTCACCGCGACGCGATACGCTGATTTTGATCGCTATGTCCTTGCCCTCTCCTGGCAAACCGGATTCTGTCAGAGCATGCAGGACCGCAACCGTAACGAACCGGAAGAGTGTCGGCTGCAGCAGGAAACCGCGAATAAAGCCGATTTTCTGACCGTACATGGTCTGTGGCCCGGGCTGCCAAAGTCCATTGCCGCGCGCGGAGTGGATGAACGTCGCTGGATGCGCTATGGCTGCGCTACGCGCCCGGTACCCAACATGCCGGAAGTGAAAGCGAACCGCAAATGCCAGGCGGCAGAGACCGGGCTGTCGCTGGAGATGGCCAACAAGCTCAATAATGTGATGCCGGGCTCAGGCGGCACTTCCTGCCTGGAACGTTACGAATATGCCAAACATGGCGTCTGCTTCGGCTTCGATCCCGACAGCTATTTTGGCACCATGGTGCGCCTGAATGGCGAAATTAAGCACAGTCCGGTCGGTGATTTCCTCGCCAAACACTATGGCCAAACCGTCAGCCGTGCCGACTTCGACGCCGCCGTGGCCCGCGCCTGGGGCCCACAAAGCGTAAAGGCGTTTAAATTAACCTGTAACGGTAATCCAGCCTATTTGACCGAGATGCAAATCTCCCTTAATGCCGCGACGATCAACGCCCCGCTGACCCCCGCCGCATTTCTGCCGCAGCCTCACCCGGGCAACTGCGGAACGCAGTTTATTGTGGACAAGGTGGGCCAGTAGCGAAAAACGGCGTACTGTCGAGAAATCTCGGCCTGCCAGGACGCGTTGCACGCTGATTGTGCGTTTCATCACTTCAAACTACCGGCAACTCTCAGTATGATGGGCAGACCTTAACCCTTGCCCTTTTCGGCGAGGGTTTTCTTTTACGGACAGGTTCCTGGATAACATGGAGTATGCAATGACCAGACCCGCAATCATCATTAACGAACTGGATGCCGAACGTATCGACAGGCTGCTGGAGCAGCCGGCTTTTGCTAACTCACCGGTTGCCGATGCGCTGAATGACGAACTCGACCGCGCGCAAATGCTGGCGCCGGAAGCGATGCCGCATGACGTCGTCACCATGAACAGTACGGTTAAATTTCGTGATTTAACCAGTGGCGAAGAGCGCGTGCGGACGCTGGTGTTTCCGTCGCAGGTGACCGACAGCGCCAGCCAGCTATCCGTCCTCGCACCGGTAGGCGCTGCGCTGCTGGGCCTGAAGGTTGGTAGCACCATTCACTGGGAGCTGCCGGGCGGGGCGTCGACCCACCTGGAAGTGCTGGCCCTGCTGTACCAGCCGGAAGCCGCTGGCGAATTCCACCGCTAATTTCCGCTGCCTGAGGCGTGTCGCGCTTTATTCAGAGGATGTCCACACATCCTCTTTCTGCTGTTTCTTCCCCCGCTAACGTTTTTTTACGCTTTCCGCCCGTCGGTCTGACAGTTTTGCGACCTGAATGACACAATATCCGCATATAATATGTTGATATAGACGCAACCGAACAAGGAGGAATGCATATGTATAAGACAATCATTATGCCCGTTGATGTCTTTGAGATGGCGCTGAGCGACAAGGCCGTCCGACATGCGGAGTTTCTGGCCCAGCAGGATGGGGTGATCCATCTGCTGCATGTATTACCCGGTTCAGCGAGCTTTACCATGAGCCGCTTTACCGCCGACCTGCGGCGTTTTGAAGAGCATCTGCAGCATGAAGCGGAAACCCGCCTGCAGACGATGGTCAGCCACTTCAGCATTGACCCGTCTCGTATCAAGCTGCATGTGCGTTTTGGCAGCGTGCGCGATATGGTGAATGAGCTGGCCAGCGAAATTAATGCCGATGTGGTGGTGATTGGTTCGCGCAACCCGTCCATCAGTACCCACCTGCTCGGCTCTAACGCCTCAAGTGTGATCCGCCATGCCCATATCCCGGTGATGGTTGTCAGATAAGCCTGAGAAACAGGTAACAAAAAAAGAGGCTACCCCCAGGGTAGCCTCTTTGTTATGCAGGTCTATTGTCTGACTTGTTATGCGGTTTTCGTGCGGATCAGGTAGTCGAAGGCGCTCAGCGACGCTTTTGCCCCTTCCCCTGCCGCGATAATAATCTGCTTGTACGGCACAGTGGTGCAGTCGCCGGCGGCGAACACGCCTTTGACATTGGTTTCGCACTTCGCATCGATGATGATCTCACCCATACGGTTCCGCTCAACGGCGCCTTCCAGCCAGGTGGTGTTTGGCAGCAGGCCGATCTGGACGAAAATGCCCGCCAGCGCAACATGATGCTCATCACCGCTCACCCGGTCACGATACTGCAGGCCGGTCACTTTGCTGCCATCGCCTTTCACTTCCGTGGTCTGCGCATTGAGAATGATGTCGACATTCTTCAGGCTGCGGACCTTATCCTGCAGCACCTGGTCAGCTTTCATCTCTGGAGCGAACTCCAGCAGGGTTACGTGCTCGACAACGCCTGCCAGGTCGATGGCCGCTTCCACGCCGGAGTTCCCGCCGCCAATTACCGCTACGCGTTTGCCCTTAAACAACGGACCATCGCAGTGCGGGCAGTAGGTCACGCCTTTGGTGCGATACTGATCTTCGCCCGGCACGTTCATATTGCGCCATTTGGCGCCGGTGGCGATGATGACGCTGCGCGCCTTCAGCACCGCGCCAGAGGCGGTTTCAATCTGATGCAGACCGCCCTCTGTCGCCGCCGGCGTCAGTTTGGTCGCGCTTTGGGAGTCGATCACATCGACGTTATAGTCATTGACGTGCGCTTTCAGCGCGCCGGCCAGCTTCTGGCCTTCGGTTTTCGGTACCGAAATATAGTTTTCGATATCTACGGTATCCAGCACCTGACCGCCGAAGCGCTCGCCCATCAGGCCGGTACGGATACCCTTACGCGCAGAGTAGACCGCTGCCGCCGCGCCGGACGGGCCGGAGCCGACGATCAGCACATCATAGGCGTCACGTTGGTTCAGCTCTTCCGCTGCGCGTTTTTCCGCGCCGGTATCCACTTTGGCGACGATTTCCGTCAGGGTCATCCGCCCCTGGCCAAACTCCTGGCCGTTCATGAATACCGCCGGCACGCCCATCACGTTGCGTTCGGTGATCTCATTCTGGAACGTCCCGCCGTCAATCGCCGTGTGCTTGATGCGCGGATTGAGCACCGCCATCAGGTTCAGGGCCTGCACCACGTCCGGGCAGTTATGACAGGAGAGCGAGTAGTAGGTTTCAAATTCAAAATCACCGTCGATATCGCGGATCTGCTCCAGCAGCGACTGGGCCTCTTTCGACGGATGGCCGCCGGTCCACAGCAGCGCCAGTACCAGCGAGGTAAACTCGTGGCCCAGCGGAGAGCCGGCGAAGCGCGGGCCCTGGTCGGAACCGGGATTGGTAATTAAGAAAGACGGCTTACGTACCGCCAGCGTGTTGTCTTCTTTAAAAGTGACTTTATCTGACAGTTCAGCGATTTCAGCCAACAGTTCCTTGATCTCTGCCGATTTAGCGCTGTCATCCAGCGTGGCAATCAGCTCAACAGGTTTGGTCAGCTTCTCAAGGTAGGCCTTGAGCTGGGTTTTCATGTTGGTGTCGAGCATTGTTATCTCCTGGGCTTAAAACATCATCATGCAAGCGGCCTCGTCGGCAGCCTGAATGCGCTTGCATCATGGTGTTGGAATAAAACGGGCGCGAAAGCGCCCGTTGATTACCGGGAATAAAACGAATTAGATCTTACCAACCAGATCTAAAGAAGGAGCCAGCGTCGCTTCGCCTTCTTTCCATTTTGCCGGGCACACTTCGCCTGGGTGGGAAGCGACGTACTGCGCTGCTTTGATTTTACGCAGCAGGTCAGACGCGTCACGGCCGATACCTTCAGCGGTAACTTCGATCGCCTGGATGATACCCTGCGGGTCAACCACGAAGGTGGCGCGGTCAGCCAGACCTTCATCTTCACGCATGTTGTCGAAGTTACGGGTCAGGGCGCCAGTCGGGTCGCCGATCATTGCATATTTGATTTTGGCAATGGTTTCAGAGCTGCTGTGCCACGCTTTGTGGGTGAAGTGGGTATCGGTAGACACAGAGTAAACGTCTACGCCCAGCTTCTGCAGTTCTTCATAGTGGTCAGCCACGTCGCCCAGTTCAGTCGGGCAGACGAAGGTGAAGTCAGCCGGATAGAAGAAGAAGACGCTCCAGCGGCCTTCGGTGTCTTTCTCGGTGACTTCGATGAATTCACCATTTTTGAATGCCTGGTTTTTGAACGGTTTGATTTTGGTGTTAATTAAGGACATCTATACTTCCTCCGTGTTTTCGTTGAGGTCTAAGTTAACGAATTTTTCCTGACCCGACCAATGCGTTTACATTATCGAATCAATAAGCGTTATCTAACAACCGGAACAAGACAACTCTGTGAACCTGTCGACGCGTTCAGCGCTAATCGCTGTTTTTCGCATCATTTGCCGCGACAAAAGTAAAAAGGCCACCTTTTCAGGCGGCCCCGTTACCTGAAATACCCGAAGGTAGGTTCAGCGCCAGTCAGACTGGCTATGTGTTGCGCTCTACATTACCTTAATGTAACAGCATCCAGGATTACATCACCCACGCCAGGAAAGGGCAATCCGTCGTTCTGCTGATCTTGCCTATGACTGTGATAGGTTCGGCAATCGTTTTACCCTTTCCTGCTGATTTTACAAGGAATACGCATGTTAAAACGTCTGCTGTTGCTTAGCTTTCTGCCTGTATGCAGTTATGCGCAAGATCTGCCCGCCCCGGTAAAAGCGATTGAAAAACAGGGCATTACTATCATAAAACCGTTTGACGCCCCGGGAGGAATGAAAGGCTGGCTGGGTAAATATCAGGATATGGGCGTCGCCATCTACCTGACGCCAGACGGCAAGCACGCGATCTCCGGCTATATGTATGATGAGAACGGCACTAACCTTAGCGAGCAGCTGTTTCAGAAAGAACTTTATACCCCGGCAGGACAGGAGATGTGGAAAAAAATGGCCAGCGCACACTGGCTGCAGGATGGCCACAAGGACGCCCCGATCGTGCTGTATGTTTTTGCCGATCCCTTCTGCCCTTACTGCAAACAGTTCTGGCAGCAGTCCCGTCCGTGGGTCGAGGCGGGCAAAGTACAAATTCGTACCCTGCTGGTGGGGGTGATCAAACCGGAAAGCCCGGCCACCGCCGCGGCCATCCTCGCCACCGCCGATCCGGCGAAAACCTGGCATGATTACGAGCAATCGAACGGAAAAATGGCCCTGACGATCCCGAAAGCTATTCCGCCGGAGAAGATGAAAGTACTCAACGTTAATCAGCAGCTGATGGATGAGCTGGGGGCCAACGTCACGCCGGCCATTTACTATATGAATAAAGATAATATGCTGCAGCAGGTGGTCGGCCTGCCGGATAAAGAAAAACTGCATATTATGATGGGCGAAGCAGAGTAATCTGATTGCATTATGGCGCCAGATAATAGCCACCGCTGGCGCCACTAGTGTAAATAAGGTATATTTAGCAGAACTTAAAATTATTTGCCGATAACTAAATTCACACTGCAAATACTAAGCCACTCAACATTCTCATTAAGAATATTTCAACCCGCCCTGGTAATACAAAGGACTGCGTTAATGGCAAATCTTTACGATCTGAAAAAGTTCGATTTGAATTTATTGGTTATTTTTGAATGTATCTATCAACATTTAAGCATCAGCAAAGCGGCGGCAATGTTATTTATCACCCCATCGGCGGTGAGTCAGTCGTTGCAGCGTTTGCGCCAGCAGTTAAACGATCCGTTATTTGTTCGCGTCGGTAAAGGCATGACCCCCACGACCGCCTGCGTGAATCTGCATTATCATTTGCAACAAAATCTCGAACAACTGGAAAAAACGATTAATCTCAATAATCGCTCCGAATTACGTAAACGAATCGTCATCTATGGCCCACCGCTGTTCTGTTCAGTCAACAGCCATTTTATGATTAACCAGCTCTGTCATCAGGCCAATTTGCAGATTGAGCACCATAATCTGACCACCACGGAGTCCGCTGAGGAATTACTGGCCTATCGCCAGGCCGACCTGGTGTTCACCCGCATGCCTATTACCAATCGCGCCACCGTCTGCCAGCCCTATCAAACGGTGCAAACCCTGGCAGTGTGCCGGGCAAACCATCCGCGGCGCGAGCAGCTCACCTCGGTTGATGCGCTGGCGCAGGAGTTTTTCACTCACTATATCACCAACGATCCGGTTATTCAGCGCGTCCAGCAAAGCAGCGCGCCGTGGCTCAACCCGCGTAATATTGCCTTTCGCAGCGACTCGTTTATGACCATTCTTAACATGATCAATAAAACCGATTTAATTGGCGTTATTCCGTCCTATTTATATGAATTTATTTCACCCACGATGCCGCTGCACACGATCAATATTGCGGATCTTTTCCCGGAGATCACCATATATATTAATTACCATAATTCATCTTCTCAAAATCATTTTTTGTCTGAATTAATCACCATTCTAATGAATGACAGGAAAATATCCGTTCCTCAGCTTAATAACAGTGAGTAATCAGTCCCTTTTTCTCCCCCGATAAGGCCAGAGTAAAAATCGACCATTAATTTTCCAGACATCATCGCTTATACTGAGAAAATGGGAATCTCTACGATTAAAGGATTAATGGTCATGTCCTTCACCAAATATCCCTTACCGGAATCGGTGCTACAGGCAACTGAGCAGCGGATCCAATGGGTCATGGATAATTTTTCGCGCATCTGTGTGTCTTTCTCCGGGGGGAAAGACTCCACCGTTATGCTGCATTTAACCGCGCAGGCGGCGCGGCGACAGGGGAAAAAAATCTGCGTGCTGTTTATCGACTGGGAAGCGCAGTTCTCCTGCACCATCGCCCACTGTGAAAAACTGCGCACGCTGTATCAGGATGTTATCGACACCTTTTACTGGGTCGCTCTGCCGCTCACCACCCAGAATGCTCTGACGCAGTATAAACCCCAATGGCAATGCTGGGAGTCCGGTGCCAACTGGGTCCGCCAGCCGCCGCCGTGGGCCATTACTCATCAGGGCTATTTTCCTTTTTATCAACCGGGAATGAGCTTTGAGTCCTTTGTCAGCCACTTTGCCGAGTGGTTTTCGCAACGACGCCCCGCCGCCGTGCTGGTGGGTATTCGCGCCGACGAGTCACTGAATCGTTTTATGACGATTTCGTCACAGCGTAAACAGCGCTTCGCCGACGATAAACCGTGGACCACCTCAGCGCCGGGCGGCCACGCCTGGTATATCTACCCGCTCTATGACTGGAAAACCGCCGATATCTGGACCTGGTTTGCCAAAAGCGGTCAGCCCTATAACCCGCTGTACGATCTGATGTATCAGGCCGGGGTGCCGCTGCGCTATATGCGCATTTGCGAACCATTTGGTCCCGAGCAACGTCAGGGGCTGTGGCTCTACCATGTGCTGGAGCCTGAGCGCTGGGCGTTGATGTGTCAGCGGGTGAGCGGCGCGCACAGCGGCGGGATCTATGCCGGACATGATAATCAGTTCTACGGGCATCGAAAAATCGACAAGCCCGACCATTTAACCTGGAAAAGCTACGCCCTGTTCCTGCTCGACAGCATGCCGGAAACCACCGCCGAGCACTATCGCAACAAAATCGCCGTCTATCTGCGCTGGTATCAGAAAAAAGGGATGGAGGACATCCCGGATACCCAGCCCGCGGACATTGGCACGAAAGATATCCCGTCCTGGCGGCGAGTCTGCAAGGTGCTGCTCAATAATGACTACTGGTGCCGCCAGCTCTCGTTTAGCCCGACCAAAAGCAGCCATTATCAGCGCTACCGCAAACGCATGGAAAAACATCGCCAACAATGGGGGATATTATGCAACAACAACTGACGCAGGCGTTGGATGCTTACCTGAATACCCTGGATGACGAGGCGCGCATCGAGGCAATTAACGCGTTTCGTCAGGTGCTCCATCAGCACAGTCCCTTCCGCGACCAGCCCGTTGACTGCGTACTGTGGGTGAAACAGGAGCAGGTCATCCCTAACGACTACAACCCGAATAACGTGGCGCCGCCGGAAAAACGCCTTTTGCAAACCTCGCTGGAAACCGATGGTTTTACCCAACCGGTCGTCGTCATCCAGCAAGGCCCGCGGGCGTATACCATTGTCGACGGCTTTCACCGTCATGAACTGGCCGCCAGCAAAGCGTCACTGAAAAAAATGCTGAATGGTTATCTGCCGGTCACCTGCCTGACGGACGGGATCGCCTCGCGTGACGGGCTGATAGCGGCAACAATCCGCCATAATCGGGCCCGCGGACGTCATCAAATCCACGCTATGTCGGAGATCGTCCGCGAACTGACCCAGCTAGGCTGGACGCCGCAGAAAATCGGCAAAGAGCTGGGGATGGATGCCGATGAGGTACTGCGCCTGAAGCAAATCAGCGGCCTGACGGAGATGTTCGCCGGCCGCCAGTTCTCTCAGGCGTGGACCATTAAATAGCTACAGCTGACACAAACGCGCCGCCGCGGCCAACAGGGTCGCCGGCTGCTTGGCGAAGCACAGCCGGATCAGCTTATGCGGGAACGGATCGGCGCAGAAGACGGAGAGCGGGATCGCCGCCACGCCAATCTCCGTGGTCAGCCAGCGACAGAAGCTGACGTCGTCCAGATCGGAGATAGCGCTATAGTCCGCCAGCAGGAAATAGGTGCCTTCACAGGGCAGAAGTTCCAGTCGGCCTGGGCGCAGCGCCTCAATAAACAGATCGCGGCGTTCCCGATAAAACGCCGGCAGCTCGCGATAGTGCTCCGGCGCCTCGCGCAGCATATCGGCAATCGCCAGCTGCGCCGGGGTATTCACTGAAAAGGTCAGATACTGGTGCACCTTGCGCAGCTCGGCGCTGATGGCCGCCGGAGCCACGCAGTAGCCGACCTTCCAGCCGGTCATATGAAAGGTTTTGCCAAACGAGGAGACCGCCACCGCCCGCTCGCGCAGCTGCGGATGCGCCAGCACGCTGGCGTGGCCGTCAGCGGCGAAACAGATATGCTCATAAACCTCATCGCTGAGGACATAGATCTCGCGTTCGGCGATTGCCTGCCACAGGGCAGCAAAATCCTCGCGCTGCCAGACGGTGGCCGAGGGATTGTGCGGGGTATTGAGGATCACCAGCCGGGTTTTATCGCTCAGCGCCGCCGCGAACTGCTGCCAGTCGACGCGAAAATGCGGCGGCTGCAGCGCAATGCGGCGTAACTCGCCGCCGGCCAGCGCCACCGCCGGAGCATAGCTGTCGTAGCTGGGATCAAAACAGATCACCTCGTCGCCGCGGCGTACCAGGGCGGTGATCGCCGCATACAGGGCCTCGGTCGCGCCGGCGGTGACCGTGATATCGCTGTTGACATCGGGCAGGTAACCATACAGCTCCGCGGTCTTGCTGGCGATCGCCTCGCGCAGCGCCGGCACGCCGGTCATCGGGGCATATTGATTCGCCCCCTGGGCGACGTGGTAGGCCAGGCGCTCCTGAAGATAGCGCGGGCCGTCGAAATCGGGAAAGCCCTGTGACAGATTAATAGCCTGATACTGCTGGGCCAGGGCGCTCATCTGGGTAAAAATCGTGGTGCCGAGCGCCGGCAGTTTACTCTCTGGAATCAACGGGTTATTACTCATTCTTTTTTTACCGATTGTAATGCTGTTGTTGAAGCCACTATAACACGATGTTAATATTTGGCAATCAAGACGCTTAGACGTCTAAATGCTAATGTTATTCCACGCCACGCCCACTCTGGAGAAACCATGATCCGCGCCATCGTGACCGACATAGAAGGCACCACCAGCGATATCCGCTTCGTGCATAACGTGCTGTTCCCCTACGCCCGCGAACGACTGGCCGGCTTTGTCACCGCTCAGCAGCACGCTGAACCGGTCAAAACCATTCTCGACAACCTGCGCCGCGAGACAGATGCCCCGGCCGCCAGCACCGCCGACCTTATCACTACCCTCTTCGCCTTTATGGACGAAGACCGTAAATCCACGGCGCTAAAGGCGCTACAGGGGATCATCTGGCGCGACGGCTACCTCAACGGCGACTTTACCGGCCATCTCTATCCGGACGTACTGCCGGCCCTGGAGAAATGGAAAGCGCAGGGTATTGATCTGTATGTATATTCCTCAGGCTCCGTCGCCGCGCAGAAATTGTTATTTGGCTACAGCGATGAAGGTGATATTACTCATCTGTTCACGGGCTATTTCGATACCCTGGTAGGCGCCAAACGCGAGGTGCAGTCCTACCGTAACATTGCTGAACACCTGGGCCACGCCCCCGGCGCTATCCTGTTCCTGTCGGATATCCATCAGGAACTCGACGCCGCCGAGGCCGCGGGTTTGCGCACGATCCAGCTGGTACGCGGCGACCGCGACCCGGCGAGCCACCATCCTCAGGTTCAGCGTTTTGACGACATTCATCCGGAGCAGATCCCAGCATGAGCGCATTAACCCTATTTTCCGTGACCGATCCGCAAACACCGCTCTGGCACAGCACCGACGCCAACGCGATTCAGGCGCAGCTTAACGCCAAAGGCGTCCGCTTCGAACGCTGGCAGGCCGACCGCGACCTCGGCGCAAATCCCAGCCCAGAAACGGTGATTGCCGCCTATCAGCACGCAATTGACAAACTGGTCGCCGAAAAGGGCTACCAGAGCTGGGACGTCATCAGCCTGCGCGCCGATAACCCGCAGAAAGCGGCGCTGCGGGAAAAATTCCTTAACGAGCACACTCATGGTGAAGATGAGGTCCGTTTCTTTGTCGAAGGCGCCGGCCTGTTCTGCCTGCATATTGGCGACGAGGTGTTCCAGGTGCTGTGCGAAAAGAACGATCTGATTTCGGTTCCCGCCCACACCCCGCACTGGTTTGATATGGGCTCAGAACCGAACTTCACCGCCATTCGCATTTTTGATAACCCGGAAGGCTGGATCGCCCAATTCACCGGCGACGATATCGCCAGCGCCTACCCGCGGCTGGCGTAACGCCGCGCTGTCATCACACGCTTTCCCGGGGACGGCGCCTGGCGCGCCGCCCCCGGGCTATCCGATCGCCACCACCTAAAGCGCAATAAACGTCGGCGGGTCAAAGGCGGTGATCGGCGGCAGTTCCTCTCGCCACGGAGCGATCTCCACCCAGCAGCTCTGGGCGCTACAGCCCTGCCCCAGGCGCGAACTGCCGCGATCCTCGGTTAACACGTTGGGATTGCCGTGCTTATCGAGCGATCCTTTTTCTTTGGGATCCAGCGGGTCATACCAGGCGCCGGTGGACATCTGCACCACCCCCGGCAAAATCTGCTCGCTCAGGTGCACGCCCGCCAGAATCGCCCCGCGGTCGTTATAGACCTTCACCACGCAGCCTTCGCGGATGTCTCTTGCCTGCGCATCGCTCGGATGCATCCACAGCGGCTCGCGTCCCTGAATTTTCGTCGCCCGGCTGACGCTGCCGTGGTCGTACTGACTGTGCAGGCGGGCGCGCGGCTGACTGGAGAGCAGATGAAGCGGCCAGCGCGCCGCCTCCTGCCGCTGGCGGGCGGCCTCTTCCTCATCCCACCACGGATGGCCAGGGCATTCACGATAGCCAAACCCGGCGACGGTGGCGGAAAAGAGTTCAATCTTGCCGGAGGGCGTGGTGAGCGGATAGCGCTGCGGATCGGCGCGAAAATCGGCGAGAAAGATCTGCGGCCGCTCCGGCGCACTGTACTCCAGCACCCCCTGCTGCCAGAACGCCTCGAATGAGGGCAGCGTAATGTCCTCCTCTTCGGCCCGCGGTCTTGACTCCTCATAGAGATGACGCAGCCACTGCCCGGCGTCACGTCCTTCGCTGAACTGTTCTCCGAAGCCCAGCCGTTCGGCCAGATCGCAGAAAATGGCGTAATCATCACGCGCCTCGCCCACCGGCGGGATCTGCGCGCTCATGGCGATCATAAACCCGTCGTGGCCGCCGCAGCCGATGTCCTCGCGCTCCAGCGAGGTGGTGGCCGGCAGGACGATATCGGAGAATTTGGCCTGCGCGGTCCAGTACTGCTCATGCACCACCACCGTCTCCGGACGGCGCCAGGCCTCGCACAGCCGGTTGATATCCTGGTGATGATGAAACGCATTGCCTCCCGCCCAGTAAACCAGACGGATGTCGGGATAACGCCGCTGCTGACCGTCGAACTCATAGACTTCTCCCGGGTGCAGCAGCATATCGGACAGCCGCGCCACCGGGATAACGCTGTCCACCGCATTCTCCCCGGCGGGCAAGCGCGGGCCGGAAAACGCTTTTCGCACCGCGCCCGCCAGGTTGGTACAGGCGTAGCCAAACCCAAGGCCGCCGCCCGGTGTGCCGATCTGTCCCAGCAGCGCGGTCAGGGCCACCGTCGCCCAGTAGGCCTGCTCCCCCTGACGGGCGCGCTGGACAGACCAAGAGATATTCACCATCGTCCGGTGGCGGGCCATCTCCCGCGCCAGGTCGGCGATGCGCTGGGCGTCCAGACCGGTGATCGCCGCCGCCCACGCCGGGGTTTTCGCTACGCCGTCGTGCTCACCCAACAGATAAGCGCGATAGGGGACAAACCCGACGGTATGGCTGGCGACAAACGCCTGATCGTAGAGAGATTCACTGATCAGCACATAGCTCAGCGCCAGCAGCAGAGCGGTATCGGTGCCCGGCCGAATGGCCAGCCACTCGGCGTGGGCTACCGCGCTAAGATCATTGCGCACCGGGCTGATATTGATGAATCGCGCGCCGTTGACCTGCATCTTATCCAGCCAGTACTGCAGCATATGGTCATTGGCGCCGCCGCCGTTGACCTGGGCATTGCGCAGCGGCAGTCCGCCGATGGCGACAAACAGCTGACACTCCCGCGCCAGCTCGGAAAAATGGGTATGCTGACGGTGCAGCGGGCTCAGCGGCCCGAGAATATGCGGCAGAATGCGCTCGCCCGCGGCGCTGCTATAGGTATTGGTGCTGGCGGTATACCCGCCAAATCCCTTGAGAAAGCGGTGCAGCTGGCTCTGTGCATGGTGAAAGCGCCCGGCGCTGGCCCAGCCGTAGGAGCCGCCGTAGATCGCCTCATTGCCGC
Source organism: Klebsiella sp. 10982 (assembly GCF_048589245.1). Taxonomy (NCBI): domain Bacteria; kingdom Pseudomonadati; phylum Pseudomonadota; class Gammaproteobacteria; order Enterobacterales; family Enterobacteriaceae; genus Klebsiella; species Klebsiella sp. 10982. The sequence goes on along the minus strand of NZ_JBMAXV010000005.1, from coordinate 30,767 downwards.
AGCGCGCCTTGACCGAACGCAGCTCGCGAGCCAGCAGGTCGAGCGCCACCTCCCAGCTGACTTCGACAAAGGGCTCCTTGCCTCGCCCCTCTCGTGACGCCGGCCCCTGCTGCAGATAGCCAGCGCGCACCGCCGGACGGCGAATGCGCGTTTGGCTGGTCACCGCGTCGGGGAGCGACTGGCCGATGCGTGACGGATTTTTATCCCAGGGCACCGGATTCACCGCCACAATATCGCCTTCCTGGCTTTCTACCTGCCACGTTCCCCAGTGCATCACCGTATAATTATGCTGTTTCTTCATAGCACCCGCGTTCTTCTCAGCCAAAAGGTCGTTAAATTAAAGCGAGGTAATAACGGAAATACCCCACCCCGGCCAGACATTACTCTGCTAAAAAAACTATTAGCCCGCGCAATCACCTGTTTTTCTCTGCCATGGCCGTATTTCTCTACGCCATGACAATAAACACAAACTTGTTTTTATTCGCTAAATAAACACGGAATAAGTCAAAAATAAAACCACAAATTTAAAAGGTATATTTAGCATCATGAAATATTTTCAGGTTCCTGATGACAAAATAAACTTTTTCTCTGTCATTTCTGCGATATAACATTGCCGGCATAACTTAGACTTATTTTGTATTTGAGGTGGCGAGGTCCTTCTTGTCATGCTACCGCTCCGCAACCACCTTCATCACAGGATCATAATAACAATGTCGCAGAAGAGAAAATTATTGCCTGCCGCGCTGGGACTGCTTTCCCTTGCCTCGCTGAGCGTCACTGCCGCGGACGCCCTCTCCTTACAGGGAAAAACCATTGGCGTTGCCGTGGTCGGCACTCAGCATTTCTGGGATCGCGAGGCCTTTAAAGGCGCGACAGAGGAAGTGGAGAAACTGGGGGGGAAAGTCATTGGCGTCGATGGCGGTCGCGATAACCAGGTGCATGCCAATAATCACGATATTTTACTGTCACGCAAGGTGGATGCGGTAATTAGTATTCTCGGCGACAGCGCCGTCGAACCCAAATTTAAAGCATTGCGTGATGCCGGTATCCCGGTATTTACCGTGGATCATGTTTCACAATATTCAGTCAACAATACCACCTCCGATAACTACACTTTAGGCTCAACCATCGGCCGCTATATGGCGGATGAATTAGGCGGCAAAGGCAACGTCGCTGTATTTAACGCATTCTCCAGCGCGCTGCGTATTTGCGGCATTCGTTACGATCAGTGGAAATATGTCCTTAAGGATTATCCGGATATTCATATTATCCAGCCTGAGCTTGCGGAACAGTTCGCCAACTCACCGGAAGATGCGCGGAAGAAAACCCTCGAATTACTCAGTCAGTATCCGAAAGGCAAACTGGACGCCATCCATGTCGCCTGCTGGGATCAACCGGCCATCGGTATCGTCCAGGCGCTGGAAGAGACCGGTCGCGATAAGGACGTGAAAGTAACGGCGATCGACGCCGGTCCGGAGACCCTGGAGATCATGGCAGAGCCTGGCAGTCCGTTCGTGGCGAACGTCGCGCAGCAGCCGCATCTGATCGGCCAGACCTCTGCCGACAACGTGGCCCGCTACTTTGCCGGTCAGAAACTGCCGGTGCAAACCTTTATCCCGGTGGTCCCGGTGAAAGGTCCGCAGGAGGCGAAAGCGGTGTATAAACAGTTGGGATACGGCGAACTGCAGTGATAAATCAACACCCTGGCGGGGAGCGCCCCGCCGCGGGTCTGGTCATGGACCAGATCGGCAAACGTTTTGCCAGCGTTACGGCACTTAATGCAGTCACCCTGCGCCTCAATCCGGGGGAAATTCATGGCCTGATTGGCGAGAACGGCGCCGGTAAATCGACGCTGATTAAAATCCTCGCCGGGGTCTATCAGGCCGACAGCGGCAGCGCCACCCTCGACGGTCACCCGCTGCCCCTCGGCAATCCGGCAGCCATTGAAGCCGCCGGCATCCGCGTTATCCACCAGGAGCTGAACCTGATCCCGCATTTTACCGTCGCGGAATCGGTGTTTCTCGGCCAGGAGTATCGCACCCGCTGGGGGGCGCTGGATCGCCGACGGATGAAGGCCGCTACGGCGCAATTTTTCCAGCAACACTGGCAGTTGACGATCGACCCCGAACGGCTGGTGCGCGACCTGAGCCTGGCCGAACGCAAGCTGGTGCAGATTGCCCGCGCGCTGATCGACGGCGCGGCGCGGCTGGTGGTATTCGACGAGCCCACCGCGCCGCTGGAGGCGCAGGAGGCCAGTCTGGTCTCCTCCGCCATCCTGCGCCTGCGCGACCAGGGCATTGCCATTCTGTATATTTCCCACTACCTCAATGAGATAGCCACCCTCTGCGACCGCGGCACCGTGCTGCGTAACGGGGAAGTGGTCGGTTACCCGGACCGCGACCTGCTGCAGAATACCGAGGCGCTGATCGCCATGATGGTCGGCCGGGAAATCGACCAGCTCTATACCCCGCGCCAGCGCCCGGCGACAGACACCGGGGCAGCCCCGCTGCTCTCGGTGCGCCAGCTGAGCGACGGGCGGCAGCTGCAGGATCTCTCTTTTGATATTCAGCCGGGCGAAATCGTCGGCGTCGCCGGCCTGCTGGGCGCCGGGCGCGATGTGCTGGTCGACTTACTCTACGGCTTACGCCCGGCGGAACGCGGCACCATCCAGCTCGACGGCCGGCCGCGGCGCATCCGCACGCCAAAGCAGGCGATCCGCGCCGGCATGGCGCTGGTGCCGCGCGACCGCCGCCATCAGGGGCTGATCCTGCCCTTCACCACCGCCGACAATATTAATCTCGCCTCGCTGCCGGAGACCGCCACCTTGGGCTGGGAGCGGCGGGGTCTCGCCGAGCAGAAAGCGCGCGACTGGATAGAACAGCTGGCGATCCGCCCGGGACGCCCGGGGCTGCCGGTACGCTACATGAGCGGCGGTAATCAGCAGAAAGCGATCCTCGCCCGCTGGCTGGGGACCGATGCCCGGCTGTTTATTCTCGATGAACCCACCCTTGGGGTCGATATCGGCGCCCGTCGCGATATTTATCAACGGACGCGCCAGCTGGCCGATAAAGGACGGGCGGTGCTGGTCTCCTCCAGCGACGCCACCGAACTGCTCGGACTATGCGACCGGATCCTGGTCCTCTGGCGCGGCGCGCTGGCGGCCAATCTGCCCACCCGCGGGCTAACACTGGACACCCTGCTGGTGGCGATCAACGGCGGACAGGAGCCTTCACCATGAGTACCGCTATCCTGCGTCGCGGCCGTCCGGGCCTGGCGACGCTGATTGAAAAATTTCCCCTGATCCTGTTTCTGGCGCTGCTGGTATGGCTGAGCGTACAGTCTCCCTACTTTCTCAGCTGGCAAAATATCAGCCTGATGCTGGTCCAGAGCGTTCCGCTGGCGATCCTCTGTTTCGGCCTGGTCTGCGTTATCGCCGTGGGCGGGGATGACGTGGTCTCCGGCGGCATCGACCTCTCCCTGCCGGCGACGGCGGTGCTCGGCGTCGCGCTGCTCAGCCTCGGTCTGGCCGAATGGCACACGCCGTACCTCCTGCTGCTGGCGCTGCTGGCGGCGGTTTGCCTGCTCTGCGGGGCAATTAACGGCTTGCTGGTGCTGGCGGCCGGCCTGCCGCCGCTGCTGGCCACCCTCTCGACCTCCGTGGCGTTTACCGGCCTGACAGATCTGTTGACCGGCCAGCGGCGCATCGCGGTCAGCGATCCGCTGATGGTCGCCTTTCGCGATAACAGCGTGCTGGGCCTGCCCTGGCCGCTGATCTATCTGCTGGGGGTATTTATCCTGTTCCAGTTCCTGCTCCACCACTCCCGCTTCGGCCAGCATGTGCAGGCGGTGGGCGGCAACCGCGATATGGCGCAGATGAGCGGCCTGAACGTGCGCCGCCTGACCCTGCTGGTCTGGCTGTTAGCGGGCATTGCCGCCGGGCTGGCTATTCTGCCGCTGCTCAGCCAGGGCTCCGGCAGTTCCAGCGGGACGGCCACGCCGCTGCTGCTGGAAACCGTGCTGGCGACCTTTATCGGCGCCGCCTTCTCGCGCCGTCGGGTGGTCACCATCTGGGGGGCGCTGCTGGGGGCGATTCTGGTCAATGCCCTCTCTAACGGGCTCGGCCTGCTGGGGGTCAATATCTTCTGGATGGGCGCCATTAAAGGCGGCCTGATCCTGGTGGTGCTGGCGGCATCGGCGGTCAGACACAAAGGAGGCGAGGCATGAGCCAGATAACCCTGAAAACCCCTGCCCCGACAGAACAGACGGCCAGCAGCCCGCTGGCCTGGCTATCGCGGGCCGGATTTGGCGTCATCACCCTGCTGGCCATCGCCCTGTTTGGCTGGGCGAATCCGGTATTTTTAACCGTGGATAACTGGGCCAACCTGCTGCAGGGCAGCGCGATCCTGCTGATTGTGGCGATGGCGATGACCCTGATCGTCAGCGCCGGGGCGATTGATCTGTCGGTGGGCGTTGCGCTCGATTTCGGCGCCGCCTTCGCCCTCGTCGCCCTGAAAACCTGGCATCTGCCGTGGCAGGCCGCGGTGGGCTGCGCCCTGCTTGGCGGCGTCCTGATTGGCCTGCTCAATGCCTTTCTGATCCTCATCTGCCGGATCCGCCCCTTCCTCGCCACGCTCGGCACCTGGTTTATCGCCAGCAGCGCCGAGCGCATCTATACCGACGGCGGCGGCGCGATAGCCTATCGGCGGATGGCGCCGGAATATCACGATCTGGCAGTGGGCAGCCTTGGTGGGATCCCCACGCCGGTGGTGATTGTGCTGGCGCTGTGGCTGGTGGCCTGGCTGGTCACCGAGCGCACGCTGTGGGGCAAATATGTCCGCGCCATCGGTCAGAACAGCGAAGCAGCGCGCATCGCCGGGATCCGCGATCGCCTGACCATGCTCGGCGTGCTGGTGGCCGCCTCGGCGCTCTGTGCCGTCGGCGGGGTGATCCTCTCCGCCAACCTGCGGCAGTTTACCCCGCTGGCCGGGCAGTCTTACCTGATGGACGCCATTGCGGCAGTATTTATCGGCACCGCCTTTAATCGTCTGGGCCGGGTCAGCATCCTTGGCACCCTCGGCGGCGTGCTGTTCCTTGCCATTATTGATAATGGCCTGAACCTGATGGGGCTCAATTATCTGGTGAAGGACGCGCTGGTCGGCGTGATTCTGGTGGTGGCCCTCGCCCTTTCCTTCTGGCAGGCGCGCATGCGCCAAACGCATCGCTAAACGGGAGAACGATGGCAACCTTTGACGCCGTGTTTGTCGGCCTGACTATTCTGGATATCGCCGGGCGCCCGGTGGTGGCGATCCCGCCGCGCGGCGGCGTCGCCTTTATTGAGCAAATTCGCCTCAACCCCGCCGGCACCGCCGCCGGGGCCAATATTAACGCCGCGAAGCTGGGGATCCGCACCGCAGCGGTGGCCTGCCTGGGTGAAGATGAAAAGGCCGACTTTATCCTCGCCAGCTATGCCCGGCTGGGCATCGACTGCTCGCTTATCCAGCGCACCGCGCTGAAAGAGACCTCGGCGACGATCCTGCCGATTCGCCCCAACGGCGAGCGTCCGGCCCTGCACTGCCGGGGCGCATCCGACGCCCTGTTCGTCAGTGAAGCGGAATTTGACGCCGTCCTCGACTGTCGTTTCCTGCATCACGGCGGGACCGGACTGCTGGCGGCAATGGATCAGGGGCAGAGCGCGCGGCTGTTGCAGGCGGCTAAAGCGCGCGGAGTCACCACCAGCTTTGACCTTATCGCCCCGAATGAAGAGACCCTGGAACTACTGCGGCCCCTGCTGCCGTCGGTGGATTATTTCATGCCTTCGCTGGAGGAAGCCGCTTTTCTCTGCGGCGAGACCCAGCCGGAGGCCATCGGCCGTTTCTTCCTGGCGCTCGGCGTGGGCACCTGTATTCTGAAAGACGGCGAGAACGGCTCCTGGCTTATCCGTGGCGATGGCGCGCTGGAGCATATTGCGCCGTGGCCCGTCGAGGCAGTGGATACCACCGGCTGCGGCGACAGCTACTGCGGCGGGTTTATTGCCGCGCTGGCGCGCGGGCTCAGCGTGAAAGCAGCGTGTGACGTCGCCTCGGCGGTGGCCGCGCTGGTGGCAACCGGGATGGGATCGGATGCCGGGGTGGTAGACTGGGAACAGACCCAGGCTTTTATGGCGGCCCATCGCCCCTGACGTTGGACCCACGCCGCTGCAGGACGCGGCGGCGCAAGCGGCTTAACGCCACGGGTACAGCAGCGGCTCCCCGGCAACATAGCGCTGAAGATCGGCGGCAATCATCGCCGTGTGTTTGGCGATACTCTCCCGGGTGGCTCCGGCAATATGCGGCGTGATGATCACGTTATCGAACTCGGTGACAAAAGGATGATCGCGCCACAGCGGTTCGCGGTGATAGACATCCAGCGCCGCGCCGCCCAGCGGGCCGTGACGCAGGGCATCAATCAGCGCAGCCTCGTCGACCACCGCCGCGCGAGAGGTATTGATCAGCAGCGCGCCGGGCTTCATGCTGTTTAACAGCGCCGCATTCACCAGCCCGTCGCTGTGCGGCCCGCTGCTCAGATGCAGGCTGACGATATCCGCCTCGCGGAACAGCGCCTCCAGGGTCGTTTTCTGTAACCCTGGCTCATTAATATCCTCTGCGGCGACGAACGGATCCACCACCAACACCGCCATACCGAACGCCCGGGCGATACGCGCCACCCGGCGGCCAATGTTGCCATAGCCCACCAGCCCCAGCGTTTTATTGCGCAGTTCACTGCCCTTAAACACTTCATAGGGGCTTTCCGGGCTCACGTCCCAGACCACATCCCGCCGCAGGCCCTGCCGGGTGGCGGCTGCGGCATTGTCAGCCTGCGTGAATTCCCCCCGCTTCAGCGCCGCATGGGATTGCGGAATATGGCGCGCCAGGCTGAGCATCAGGCCAAACGTCAGCTCCGCGGCGGCATCGGCATTGCGCCCCGGGGTATAAAGCACCCGGATGCCGCGCGCCTGCGCGGCCTGGGTATCAATATTCACTGGATTGGCGCGGGTGCAGGCGATTACCTGCAGGCGCGGACAGGCGGCCATTACCGCGTCCCTCACCTCATCATAGCTGGTCACCAGCACCTCGGCGTCGTGGGCCAGCTCAATCAGCTGACCGGCGCTGAGCTTCGGTTTGCCCAGCGCCCATCCCTCCACCAGCAGCTCGCCCAGCGGGTGGAAGGCGCTAAGGTCGCCAGCATGCTCGGCGGTAAAAACGATTTTCATGGTTGTAGGTCCTGAGAAAAAGATTGAAGGGCGGCCTGCCTGGCCTGCCATACCGGCAGCATCTGCTCGCGCAGCAGGCGGTAAACGGGATACAGCGCCGCGTAGCGGGCATGCGCCTGAGGGCGCGGCTGATAGCGGGTCTGCGCCAGCGGAGGCGTCCCGGCCAGCGCCGCGACGCTGCGGGCCGCCAGAATCGCCGCGCCGCGCGCGCTCAGTTCGTTAAAGGCGCTGGAGACCACCGTGCGTCCGGTACAGTCGGCGATAATCTGCAGCCAGGTCGCCGAGGCTGCGCCGCCGCCGGTCAGATACAGCTCGCCGCCCTGCGGATAACCCTGCAGCGCATCGACAATGGCGAAGGCCAGGCCTTCAAACACCGCGCGCTGCAGTTCGGCGCGGGTGGTGTGCGGTCTAATGCCAAAAAAGCCGGCCCGCGCGTCCGGGCTGTAAAACGGCGCGCGTTCGCCATTGAGGTACGGCTGCCAGAAGACGCCGCCGCTGCCCGGCTCCACCTCCGCGATCGCCTGCTCCAGCCGATCCAGATCGGCGTCCAGCGAAATATGCTGCTGCAGCCAGTCAATGTTTGGCGTACCGGCCTGCATCGGAAACAGCGAGATCACCTGCCCGGCTTCGGTATGGGTGACAAAGCGCGTCGCCTCGTTCACCGTCTGCGGGCCGCGGCAGACGATCCCGGTGCAGCAGGTGGTCCCGAGGATCGTGTAGATATCCCCTTCGTTGACCGCGCCGCAGCCCAGCGCGGCGCTAAAGACATCCAGCGCCCCGGCGGCCACCGGCGTCGCGGCGGGCAGTCCGGTCAGCGCCGCCACGCCGGTCAGGCGAAAGCGGATCCAGTCCTTGGCGAAAAACAGATAGCGCGCGGCCGCCAGCCGCGCCGGCTGATACTGTTTCAGCCAGTACAGCTGCAGGCTGGTATTGCAGGGCTGCAGGTGGGTGCCGGTATCGGCGAAATAGCGGCGGTCGAAGCCGGGTCGGCGCAGCAGGTCGCTCATCAGCTCGTGGCTGCGGGTATCGCTCCACAGGATCCCCGGGCCCACCGGTTCACCCTGCGCATCGCTGAGCCAGACCCCCTCCCCTTGCCCGGCGAGGCCGATGGCCCGCAGCCGCCCCGCCTGCAGCGCCGGGTGGCGGGCAATCTGGCGCAGAATAGCCAGCACCGAATGCCACAGCTGGGTCATATCCTGTTCCGCATAGCCATTGGCCGACAGGCGGGGTGACGTGTTTTCCGCGGCGCTGGCGCAGGCGGTGAAATGCTGATCAAACAGCACCGCTTTCACCCGCGAGGTGCCAATATCAATACCAAGATAAAAATCCATACCTGCTCCGGCTCAGGGCTCGTAGCGGCGGCGCATCAGCTCGCACTCGAACAGGAACTCCAGCCCCTCCAGTTGCCGGCGGGCCTCCTGAATATCTTTCCCCCAGCAGGTCAGGCCGTGGCCGCGCAGCAGAAAACCGTAGCGCAGCGGGCGCGTTTGCGCATAATCGGCAATCCGCGCCGCCAGGGCGTCAATATCCTGGTCATTATCGAAGATGGCGACCGGCACGGTATCGAGATGGCTGTGCTGCCCGCTAAGGGTTTTCTGCATTTCATACCCCTGCAGCGCCAGCGTGTCGCTTTTTTCGATGCGCGACAGCACCGTGGCGTTGACGGTATGCACATGCAGCACCACGTTGGCTTCCGGGAACAGGCGATACACCAGGGTGTGCAGGCCGGTCTCCGCCGACGGCTTCCGGCCGGAAGGCGCCTGATTGGTGGCGATCTCAACCTGCAGAAAATCCTCGGTTGTCAGGCTGCCTTTATCGCGGCCCGACTCGCTTAGCCAGCACCAGGTGTCATCCTGACGCACCGACATATTGCCGCCGGTCGCCGGCGCCCAGCCTTTCGCCCCGATCCAATGACAGGTGGTGACCAGTTGCGCGAGTCTTTCTTGCCACATAGCAGTTCCTTAGGTTAGCGATGATTTATTTAGCCGTCTAAATGGCTATTTATCCGATACTAACACCGCTAACCGGAGGGGACAATATTTCAGGAAACACACACAAGACAAATGGTTATACCATAAATGCATATTAAATAACCTTTATTCACAGTGATTTAACCAACCGTTTTCAATACACCGCTATTCTCCACTACTCGCTGGCCAAAAACTGGCGGATCGCCCTGGCTGAAATTCTCCTCCTGCGCCAGGGATGCGCTCGCCGCCCTCCTCTGCCCTGGACTGGTGCAAAACATGGCAGGATGCCCACTAAAATGGCATCTCATCGTCTTTACCCCATCATTACTGTGCACTGTGCACATCCTGTGATATTCCCCGTGCCCGGTTTTTCCTGGCACATCTCTTGCTACTTCCGGCTATCACCGCCCATCTACCAGCCAGAGGTTCCAGGATGTCAAACAGCAATGATTTTCCCCTCGTCGAAGCGCCCGCCGCCGGACGCAAAGGCGTATTTTCCATCGCCATGGTGTTGTTCAGCTTTACCTTTTTCACCGGCACGATGTTTGCCGGCGGCAAACTCGGCGTCTCCTTTTCCATCGTCAATCTGCTGTGGATAGCCGTCATCGGCAACGCCTTGCTGGCCCTCTATGCCGCGTCGCTGGGCTGGATCGCCGCGCGCAGCGGCCTGAATACGGTGCTGATGGGCCGGTTCTGCTTCGGGGAGATCGGCAGCAAGCTGGCCGACTTTATTCTTGGCTTTGCCGAACTGGGCTGGTACGCCTGGGGGACCGCCACGGTCGCTATCTCGCTGGTGAAGATCCTCGCCCTGCCCGAGGCGCTGACCCAGCCGTTGATGGTGCTGTTTGGCATTCTCTTTTGCGTCACCGCGCTGGTGGGCTACAAGGGGCTGGACGCGCTGTCGCGCCTGTCGGTGCCATTGATGTTTGTACTGCTGATGGTCTCCATGTATCTGGCGCTGCACCACGCCGGCGGCTGGCAGGCAATGACCCGCATTGCGCCGAGCGACACCATGACCTGGTCGGCGGCCATCACCATGGTCTTCGGGACCTTCGCCAGCGGCGCCACCCAGGCGACGAACTGGACCCGGCTGGCCAACTCCAGCCGGACCGCCATTCTCGCCAGCATGGGCAGCTTCCTCATCGGCAACGGGCTGATGATCGTCGCCGGCGCCTGGTGCGCCATCGTCTATCAGCAGGCCGATATCGTCGAAGTGCTGATCCTGCAGGGGCTGTCGGTCGCCGCGGTGATCATGCTGTGTCTCAACCTGCTGACCATCCAGGGACCCACCATCTATAACGTCTCTGCCGCCGCCTGCCATCTGCTGCGCAGCGAACGTCGCCGGACGCTGACCCTCGCCGCCGCCGGGGTGGGCATTGTGCTCGCCATCGGCGGGATGTACGAAATGCTGATCCCGTTCCTCGTGCTGCTGGGCAGTATTATTCCGCCCATCGGCGGGGTGATCCTCGCCGACTACTGGTTCGCCCGCGGCGGACGCTATCCCCTGCTGCAGAACGCCCGCCTGCCGCGTTTTAACTGGCTGGGACTCGGCGCCTACGCCGCTGGCGCGGTGGTGGCCTATCTGTCACCGTGGATCGCACCGCTGGTGGGGATCACCGTCTCCGCGCTGGTCTATATCGCCCTGACCCTGCTAAGCAAACGCCAGCCTGCCGCCGTCGCGGAGCAGGAGCCATGAGCCTGACGGTCAGCGAACTGCTGGCCCTTGAGGGACTCTCCGCCCTGCGTCTGCGGGCGGGAAAGCAAGGGCTGCAGCGGGCGGTACGCTGGTACTACGTGGCGGAAAATGAACATATCGCCGAGTGGATCATGGGCGGCGAGCTGGTGTTTATCACCGGCATCAACCATCCCCGGGATGAAGCCAACCTGATCCAGCTGCTGATGGAGGGCAAACAGCGCGGCATCGCCGGGATGGTGATCCTCACCGGCGAGGCCTATATCCACGCTATTCCCGCCACGCTGATCGCCCTTGCCGACGAGCTGGGCATGCCGCTGATCGAGCAGCCCTACCTGCTGAAGATGGTAATTGTCACCGAGCGCATCGGCACCGCGCTGGTGCGCAGCGAAAACGCCCTGCAGTCACAGCGCGACATTCTGATGCAGCTGGTCACCGGCGACTATCCGGATCTGCAGATGCTCCATCAGCGCGCCCTCCACCAGCAGCTCGATTTTACCCGTCCGCTGCGGCTGGCGGCGCTGCGTCTGGAGGGGCTGTCCCGCCTGTTTCGCCAGTTCCCGCCCGAACAGGCCGAAGCCTGGCTGCTGCAGGCCCACCGCAGCGTGCGTCAGCAGCTGCAGCAGCAGCTCAACCAGCAGGGCAATCCCTTTCCGCTGCTGGAGCGCAGCAACATGTTTCTTTTCCTGCTGCCGGATGAGGAGGGAGAAGGCTTTCAGCAGAAAAAATGGCTACAGCAGTGGCTGCAGACGCTGGCGGACGGAGAGGAGAGTTTATCGCTGCTCTGCGGCCTCTCCGCGCCGCTCAGACAGCTGCAGGGTTACCCGCGGGCGCTGTCGCAGGCGCGCCAGGCGCTGGATCTGTGCGATACCCTGCGGCCGACCCAGCGCATCAGCGACTATCAGCAGCTGGGGTTTATCAAACTGCTGTCCGCGGTCAGCGATCCGGCGCTGCTCAACGATTTTATGCACGACACCCTCGGCTGCCTGATCGAGCCGGGCCGCAAAGCGCCGTGGCTGCTGCTGGAGACCCTCGAGACGCTGCTGCAGGAGAACGGCAACGTGGTGCGGGCCGCCGAGCGGCTGGGCCTGCATCGCAACACGTTGCACCAGCGCATCCAGCGTATTGAAAAACTGACCGGCTACCCGGTCAGCCACCCCCAGTTTCATCTCAACGCCTCGGTCGCGCTGGTGATCTGGCGTTTATCGCAAAACCATTTACAGGACCCATTATGAAAATTATTAACGCTCGCCTGCGCCGCCAGGAGGCGCTGTTTACTCTTGACCTGCAGGACGGGATGATTCAGCGCATCACCGCCCAGGCCGCGATGCAGACTGCCGACGCCGGGGATATTGACGCCCGGGGCCGGCTGGCGATCCCGCCCTTCGTCGAGCCGCATATTCATCTTGACGCCACCCTCACCGCGGGCGAGCCGGAGTGGAACCGCAGCGGCACCCTGTTTGAAGGCATCACCCGCTGGAGCCAGCGCAAAGCGAGCATTACCCCAGAGGACACCCGCCAGCGGGCGCTGAAAACCATCGGTATGCTGCGCGATTTCGGCGTCCAGCACGTCCGGACCCATGTGGATGTCACCGACCCGTCACTGGCGGCCCTGAAGGCGCTGCTGGCAGTGAAACAAGAGGCCGCCGACCTTATCGATCTGCAGATTGTCGCCTTCCCGCAGGAGGGGATCGAATCGTACCCCAACGGCCGGGAGCTGATGACGCGCGCCATCGAGATGGGCGCCGACGTGGTGGGCGGCATTCCGCACTATGAGAACACCCGCGACAAAGGGGTCAGCTCGGTGATGTTTTTGATGGACCTCGCCCAGCGTTACGGCCGCCTGGTGGATGTCCACTGCGATGAAATCGACGATCCGCAGTCGCGTTTCCTCGAAGTGCTGGCGGAAGAGGCGCGGGTGCGCGGCATGGGAGCGCAGGTCACCGCCAGCCACACCTGCGCGATGGGCTCTTATGATAACGCCTACTGCTCAAAGCTGTTTCGCCTGCTGAAAGCCTCTGGCATCAACTTCATCTCCTGCCCGACCGAAAGCATTCATTTGCAGGGCCGATTTGACAGCTGGCCGAAACGGCGCGGCGTCACCCGGGTGGCGGAGCTGGATCGCGCCGGCATCAACGTCTGCTTTGCCCAGGACTCGATTCAGGATCCGTGGTACCCGCTGGGGAACGGCAATATCCTGCGCATTCTGGATGCCGGGCTGCACATCTGCCATATGCTCGGCTATGACGATCTGCAGCGCTGCCTCGACTTTGTCACCGACAACAGCGCCCGAGCGCTGTGTCTGGGCGATAATTACGGCCTCGCCGAAGGCCGCCCGGCTAACCTGTTGATCCTCGATGCGGAAAACGACTACGAAGCCGTCCGTCGTCAGGCACGGGTGCTGACCTCCATTCGCCACGGCAAGGTGATTTTGCAGCGTGAGGTGGAGCACATCCGCTACCCGGCATAAGGCGCAAGGCGCTGCGCGTCGGCGCCTTTCTGTGATACCTTTTCAGGCAGTGTGCGTGACCGACGCCCGCCCGGGCGTCGGCTTCCTGGAAAACAGACGGCGCGAAACGACGATGAGCGATAAAAAATGGATTAAGGCCGAGGACGTGGCCAGACTGGCCGGCGTCTCGCGCTCGGCGGTCTCCCGCACCTTCACCCCCGGCGCCTCGGTGTCGGAGAAGACCCGGCAGAAGGTGCTGAGCGCCGCGGAAACCCTGGGCTATCAGGTGAATATCATCGCCCGGACGATGATCACCGGCAGCAGTAATTTTATCGGCATCGTTACCGCCGGTTTCGACAACCCGTTTCGCAGCAAACTGCTGGCGCCGCTGGTCCATCAGCTGGCGCTCAATGGCTTTATGCCGCTGCTGATGAACGCTGACGATCCGCAGCAGCTCGCCCCCTCGCTTAAACAGCTGCTGAGCTATCACGTCGCCGGGGTGATCATCACCTCCGGCGCGCCGCCGCTGTCGCTGGCGGAAGAGTATCTGGCGCGCAAGATCCCCGTCACCCTGATCAACCGCCATGCGGACCTCGCCGGCTGCGACCGGGTGTGCAGCGATAACGCCCAGGGGGCAAAGCTGGTGGCGGATCTGTTCAGTCGCCGAGGCTGGCAGCAGGTTGGCTTTATTGGCGAAAATCGCGAGAACTTCAGCACCCGTCAGCGCTATGAGGCTTTTATCGCCCGGACGTCGGGCATGACGGTGAGCAGCCGCTTCTGCGACGGCGGCGGCTATCAGGCCGGCTACCAGGCCGCCAGAGAACTGGTTGCTGAAAACCCCGGGGTGCAGGCGCTGTTCTGCGCCACCGATATGCTGGCGCTGGGCGCCCTGGACGGCCTGCGGGACGCCCCCGCCCCGCTGCGGGATATCGTCGGCTTTGACGATATCCCGCAGGCGGACTGGCAGCCCTATCAGCTCACCACCGTTCAGCAGAATACCGCCCTGCTGGCCCACCACGCAGTGGATCTGTTGATGACGCGGATCGCCCGCTTCAGCCTGCCCACGCGCCATCGCGAAGTGCCAGTGAAACTAATTATTCGCCATAGTGCGAAATGAAAAAATCATTTTATGCTGGGGCGATCACAGAATCTTCTGCGAAACCCGGCCACACTCATTCAGCCCTTCGGGGCTGTTTTTTTCACGCAAAATGCACACGTGTGCAAAATAGGGAGTCACTATGCAATCTCAGGAATCAGAAGCGCTACAGGCCCGCTACCGTCTGGCCTGCGAGCTGGCGAAAGCGGGGGCTGAGCTGGCGTTTGAATTCTATCAACAGCGCGAGGCGCTGACCGTCGACCATAAAGGCGATGACCTGCAGGATGTGGTCAGCGTGGCCGACAAACGGGTGGAGGCCTTTGTCAAACAGCGCATTCAGAGCGCGTTTCCGGAGGATGGCTTTCTCGGCGAAGAGAGCGGCACTCGCCTGCCCGACGCCCGGGTGCTGTGGGTGGTCGACCCCATCGATGGCACCAGCTGTTTCCTCAACGGCCTGCACACCTGGTGCCTGTCGCTGGCGATCGTCGCCGACGGCGAACCGGTCATCGGCGTGGTCTACGACCCTAACCATCGCGAGCTGTTTCATGCTCTGCGCGGCCATGGCGCCTGGCTCAACGACGCCCCGATCCATCCGCACCCTGCGGCGACGGTCAAAGAGGGCGTGATGGGCGTCGGCACCTCGCATCGCGTCACCCCGGCGGACTTTCTGCCGTTTCTGCAGGCGCTGCTCAGCGACGGCGGTATGTTTATCCGCAACGGTTCCGGGGCATTGATGAGCGCCTGGGCGGCGGCGGGCCGGTTGATTGGCTACTACGAGCCGCACATGAACCCGTGGGACGCCCTGCCGGGGCTGGTGCTGATGCGCGAAGCGGGCGGCGCCAGCAACGATTTTCTGGCGCAGGAGGGGATCCGGCGCGGCAATCCGCTGCTGCTGGCCAGCCAGACGCTCTACCCGCAGCTGAAAAAGATGATCCCACAACCCTTACATTAACCCTTACGGGTCAGGCTATCTCTGATTATGTACTCTACACAGTAACGATAACTTCACTCACGGACGAACCACATCAATCAGTCACGCCTCCGACCTGCGGAGAACCACCTATGTCTGGAATTATCGCTTTTTTCCGGGCGTCGCCGCCGAAAGCGGGCGCCGCGTTTGATGAACACCGTTTTCGCCGGGTGCGCTGGCAGACTTTTATCGCCATGACCCTGGCCTACGTCACCTTTTACGTCTGCCGGTTATCGTTCACCGTCGCCAAAAGCGCGCTGGTGGAGCTGGGGATCACCCCGACGGAGCTGGGCATGATCGGCTCCACCCTGTTCTTCAGCTACGCCATCGGCAAACTGGTCAACGGCTTTATCGCCGATCACGCCAACGTGGTGCGCTATATGAGCCTCGGTTTATTGCTCAGCGCCGGGATGAACCTGATGATGGGGATGACCACCAACGCCCTGCTGCTGGCCATCTTCTGGGGGATCAACGGCTGGGCGCAGTCGATGGGCGTCGGCCCCTGCGCGGTCTCGCTGGCGCGCTGGTACGGCGTTAAGGAGCGCGGCACCTTCTATGGCATCTGGTCGACGGCGCATAATATCGGCGAGGCGGTGACCTATATGGTGATCGCCGCGGTGATCGCCGGATTTGGCTGGCAGATGGGCTACCTGTCCACCGCCGCGCTCGGCGCCGCCGGGGTGGTGCTGCTGGTGCTGTTCATGCACGATTCGCCGCAGAGCAGCGGCTTTCCGTCCATCAACGTCATCCGCGATGAACCGCAGGAGGAGGCCGAAGCGCGCGGCTCGGTGTTTAAAAACCAGCTGCTGGCGCTGCGCAACCCGGCGCTGTGGACTCTCGCCCTCGCCTCCGCTTTTATGTACATCGACCGCTACGCCGTCAACTCGTGGGGGATCTTCTTTCTCGAGCAGGATAAAGCTTATTCGACGCTGGAGGCGTCCGGGATTATCGGCGTCAACGCCATCGCCGGCATCGCCGGGACCATCATCGCCGGTATGCTCTCCGACCGCTTTTTCCCGCGCAACCGCAGCGTGATGGCCGGGTTTATCAGCCTGCTGAACACCGCCGGCTTCACCCTGATGCTCTGGTCGCCGCACAATTACTACACTGATATTCTGGCGATGATTATCTTTGGGGCCACCATTGGCGCCCTGACCTGCTTCCTCGGCGGGCTGATCGCCGTCGATATCTCCTCGCGCAAAGCCGCCGGGGCCGCGCTCGGTACCATCGGCATCGCCAGCTACGCCGGGGCCGGCCTGGGCGAGTTTCTCACCGGGATCATTATTGATAAAACGGCGATCCTCGAGAACGGCAAAACGCTGTATGATTTCAGCACGCTGGCGCTGTTCTGGGTGGGTACCGGTCTGGGTTCCGCGCTACTCTGTTTTACCACTGCCGCCATCGTCGCCCGGCGCCATGCCGTCGAACGGCAGACCTCGTTCTCCTCATAACCGATTAACGAATAAGGAAGAAGATATGATGCCTGCAAGACATCAGGGGCTGTTACGCCTGTTTATCGCCTGCGCGCTGCCGCTGCTGGCGCTGCAATCTGCCGCCGCCGCGGACTGGCAGCTGGAGAAAGTGGTCGAGCTCAGCCGCCACGGTATCCGCCCGCCGACGGCCGGCAACCGGGAAGCCATCGAGGCCGCCACCGGACGACCGTGGACCGAGTGGACCACCCATGACGGCGAGCTCACCGGCCATGGCTATGCCGCCGTGGTTAACAAAGGACGTGAGGAAGGCCAGCACTATCGCCAGCTCGGCCTGCTGCAGGCGGGATGCCCGACGGCGGAGTCGATTTACGTGCGCGCCAGCCCGCTGCAGCGGACGCGGGCGACCGCCCAGGCGCTGGTGGATGGCGCCTTTCCGGGCTGCGGCGTCGCTATCCATTACGTCAGCGGGGACGCCGATCCCCTGTTTCAGACCGACAAGTTCGCCGCCACGCAAACCGACCCCGCCCGCCAGCTGGCGGCGGTGAAAGAGAAGGCCGGGGATCTGGCGCAGCGTCGGCAGGGGCTGGCGCCGACTATCCAATTATTGAAACAGGCGGTTTGTCAGGCCGATAAACTCTGCCCGATCTTCGACACCCCGTGGCAGGTCGAGCAGAGCAAAAGCGGAAAGACCACCATTAGCGGACTGAGCGTGATGGCCAATATGGTGGAGACGCTGCGTCTCGGCTGGAGTGAAAACCTGCCTCTCAGCCAGCTGGCGTGGGGCAAGATCACCCAGGCCAGGCAGATCACCGCCCTGCTGCCGCTGTTAACGGAAAACTACGATCTGAGCAACGATGTGTTGTATACCGCGCAAAAACGCGGGTCGGTGCTGCTCAACGCTATGCTCGATGGCGTCAAACCGGAGGCGAATCCGAACGTACGCTGGCTGCTGCTGGTGGCCCATGACACCAATATCGCCATGGTGCGCACGCTGATGAACTTTAGCTGGCAGCTGCCGGGCTACAGCCGGGGAAATATCCCGCCGGGCAGTAGCCTGGTGCTGGAGCGCTGGCGCAATGCGAAGAGCGGGGAACGCTATCTGCGGGTCTATTTCCAGGCGCAAGGCCTCGACGACCTGCGTCGTCTGCAGACGCCGGACGCGCAGCACCCGATGCTGCGTCAGGAGTGGCGTCAGCCGGGCTGCCGTCAGACCGACGTCGGTACGCTGTGTCCCTTCCAGGCGGCTATTACCGCCCTCGGTCAGCGTATCGACCGGCCGTCCGCCCCCACGATAACGATGGTTCTGCCGTAGCGGCGCGGGCCCGGGAAAGCCGTTTTTTCCAGGCCCGGCACGGTGTCTGCTATCCGTTGTCCGGCGCAAACGCCCCGGCGGCGACCTGCGCCGGGGTGACCAGCCCGCTGTCCAGCACCCAGCCGCTTATCAGCCCAGCAGGCGTGACGTCGAACGCCGGATTGTAAACGGCAGCCCCCGTCGGCGCCCACTGTACCGCGCCGAAGCTGCCCGCCACCCCGGTCACTTCCGCCGCGGCGCGCTGCTCAATGGGGATCGCCGCGCCGTTCGGGCAATAGCGGTCGAGGGTAGTCTGCGGGGCAGCGACGTAAAACGGGATCTGGTGATAATGGGCCAAAACCGCCAGAGAGTAGGTGCCGATTTTATTCGCCACGTCGCCGTTGGCAGCGATACGGTCGGCGCCGACCCACACCGCATCCACCTGCCCCTGAGCCATCAGGCTGGCGGCCATTGAATCGGTGATCAGCTGATAGGGCACGCCCAGCTCGCCCAGCTCCCAGGCGGTTAAACGTCCGCCCTGCAGCAGCGGCCGGGTTTCATCGACCCACACGTTGGTCACTTTTCCCTGCCGGTGCGCCAGCGCGATAACCCCCAGGGCGGTTCCCACCCCGGCGGTCGCCAGGCCACCGGTGTTGCAGTGGGTCAGCAAACGGCTGGCGGGCCGCACCAGCGCACTGCCCGCCTCAGCGATGCGGTCGCACAGCTGTTTATCTTCTTCGACCAGACGCAAAGCTTCCGCTTCCAGCGCCTGCGGGTAATCTTCCCGGGCCAGCGCTTGCTTCATGCGATCCAGATTATTCATCAGGTTGACCGCCGTCGGCCGCGCCGCGCGCAGCGTCTCCAGCGCCTGCTGGAGTTCATCCCGGTTCAGGCCGCGCTGGGCCAGCAGAGCCAGCAGCAGGCTGGCGGACAGGCCAATCAGCGGCGCGCCGCGCACCCGCAGGGCATGAATATGGTCCACCAGCAGCGCAACGTTATCCGCCGCCAGCCAGCGTTTTTCCTGCGGCAAGGCCTGCTGGTCGAGAATAAAAAGCTGATTTTCACTCACCCGCAGGCTGGTGGTCTGTATTGTCTGCATGTCGTTAAATCCCTGTTGCGTTGTTGTATCACATTGTGTCAGGATGGAATCCAGAAGTATAGACGTCTGAACGGCTTAATCAGAATTCGAGGATCGAGGCAATGTCGCAATACCATACCTTCACCGCCCACGATGCCGTGGCTTACGCGCAGCAGTTCGCCGGCATCGACAACCCATCTGAGCTGGTCAGCGCGCAGGAAGTGGGCGATGGCAACCTCAATCTGGTGTTTAAAGTGTTCGATCGCCAGGGCGTCAGCCGGGCGATCGTCAAACAGGCCCTGCCCTACGTGCGCTGCGTCGGCGAATCCTGGCCGCTGACCCTCGACCGCGCCCGTCTGGAAGCGCAGACCCTGGTCGCCCACTATCAGCACAGCCCGCAGCACACGGTAAAAATCCATCACTTTGATCCTGAGCTGGCGGTGATGGTGATGGAAGATCTTTCCGACCACCGCATCTGGCGCGGGGAGCTTATCGCTAACGTCTACTACCCGCAGGCGGCCCGCCAGCTTGGCGACTATCTGGCGCAGGTACTGTTTCACACCAGCGATTTCTATCTCCATCCCCATGAGAAAAAGGCGCAGGTGGCGCAGTTTAGTAACCCGGCGATGTGCGAGATCACCGAGGATCTGTTCTTTAACGACCCGTATCAGATCCACGAGCGCAATAACTACCCGGCGGAGCTGGAGGCCGATGTTGCCGCCCTGCGCGACGACGCCCAGCTTAAGCTGGCGGTGGCGGCGCTGAAGCACCGTTTCTTTGCCCATGCGGAAGCGCTGCTGCACGGCGATATCCACAGCGGGTCGATCTTCGTTGCCGAAGGCAGCCTGAAGGCCATCGACGCCGAGTTCGGCTATTTCGGCCCCATTGGTTTCGATGTCGGCACCGCCATCGGCAACCTGCTGCTTAACTACTGCGGCCTGCCGGGCCAGCTCGGTATTCGCGACGCCGCCGCCGCGCGCGAACAGCGGCTGAACGATATCCACCAGCTGTGGACCACCTTCGCCGAACGCTTCCAGGCGCTGGCGGCGGAGAAAACCCGCGACGCGGCGCTGGCTTACCCCGGCTACGCCTCCGCCTTTCTGAAGAAAGTCTGGGCCGACGCGGTTGGCTTCTGCGGCAGCGAACTGATCCGCCGCAGCGTCGGGCTGTCGCACGTCGCGGATATCGACACTATCCAGGACGACGCCATGCGTCATGAATGCCTGCGCCACGCCATTACCCTCGGCAAAGCGCTGATTGTGCTGGCCGAGCGTATCGACAGCGTCGACGAGCTGCTGGCGCGGGTACGCCAGTACAGCTGAGTGCGGCCTGTTTTCCCTCACCCCGGCCCTCTCCCATAGGGAGAGGGAGCAAAACCTAAAAAAGGCCATTGTCATTGCCTTTTTGCGTTTACCTTGCCCTCACCTCGGCCCTCTGCCACAGGGAGAGGGAGCAAAGCCTAAAAAGTGCAATCTTCTGGGATTGCCCGGCGGCGCTGCGCTTGCGCGGGCCTACAGATAACCGCATAACGCTTTGATGTTGCAGTCTTTCGTAGGCCGGGTAAGGCGAAAGCCGCCACCCGGCAGACATGCGAGCACAATTTTGCGTTTACCTTACCCTCACCCCAGATACTCAATCACCGACAGCCCGCCGTTGTAATCGGTGCTGTAGATAATGCCCTGCGCATCGACAAACACATCGCAGGACTGGATCACCCGCGGCCGGCCGGGACGGGTATCCATCATTCTCTCAGGCGCCGCCGGCACCAGCGCCCCGGTCTCCAGCGGACGATACGGGTTGGAAATATCGTATGCCCGCACGCCAGCATTCTGATAAGTGGCGAAGATAAGCGTCGAGCTGACAAAGCTGCCGGGACGGTTCTCATGCAGGTTGTGCGGGCCAAAATGCGCCCCTTTCGCCACATAATCCGCTTCGTCCGGCTGCGGGAAGGTGGCGATGCTCACCGGGTTTGACGGCTCGCGGATATCAAACAGCCAGATCAGCTTCTCGCCGTCCTCCTGGTTGTCAAGCACCGCTTCATCCAGCACCACCAGCAGATCGCGATCCGGTAGCGGCAGCGCGGTATGCGTTCCGCCGCCGAACGGCGGGCTCCAGTTGCGATGGCTAATCAGCCTCGGCTGGGTACGATCTTTGACATCCAGCAGCGTCAGGCCGCCGTCGCGCCAGCTGCCGTAGGCGGTATCCCCGGCAATAATGGCGTGATGCAGCGCATAGCGTTTGCCCTGCGGCCAGTCCGGTGTTTCACCGCCCGCCTGGTGCATCCCCGGCAGCCACCAGCGCCCGGCCACTTCGGGCTTACGCGGGTCGGCCAGATCGATGGTCAGGAAGATGTAGTCGGTAAAACCGTCAATCAGCGCGGACACATATGCCCAGCGCCCGCCGACGTACCAGATGCGGTGAATACCGATGCCGTTAAGCGACAGGAAACTGATTTCCCGCGGCTGCGCGGGCGTGGAAATATCAAAGATGCGCAGCCCGGCGCTCCAGCCTTTGTCCTGCACATCGCTGACCGTGTCGCCCACCGAGCGGGTGTAGTAGACTTTCTCATCAGCAAAACGGGCGTCGGCAAACAGATCCCGGGCGTTGATCACCAGCAGCAGATCGTCATGCGCCTGCAGATGCACGTTCCAGGTGCCCGGCGGCGCGGCAATATAGTTGACGGTGGTGGGCCGGGTCGGATCGCGAACATCGACCACGGAGAAGCCCTGCGACACCATATGGCCGATATAGGCGAATCCGCGATGCACCATCAGCTGCACGCCGTCCGGACGACCGCCCTGATCGCTATGGCCAATCAGCCGCATATTGCGGCTGTATTCGGGGGAAGGTAATGCTGACATAGGGGATCCCTTTCGCCCGGTGGCATGGTTTTCCCCCTCTCCCTGTGGGAGAGGGCCGGGGTGAGGGCACCAGGCCGCCCCCCACCGCCACCCGGCTTGATTTTATTTGTTTTTCGCTTCCAGCGTCGCGAACCACGGCGCGATAAAGTCTTCGGTCTGGCCCCAGCCAGGGATAATTTTCCCCAGCGACGCCACGTTCACCGCCCCCGGCTGGGCCGCCAGCAGCGCCTGCGGAATCGCCGCCGCCTTGAAGTCGTAGGTGGCTGGCGTCGGCTCGCCGGCGATCTTATTGGCGATCAGCCGCACGTTGGTCGCGCCGATAAGCTTCGGGTCCACCGCCACGCTCACCTTCCATGGGCTGCCGGCTTCGCGCATCAGCTGCAGATCCTGGTTGGAAATATCAATGCTGTAGAGTTTGATCTCGGTGCGGCCGTTTTCTTTCAGCGCTTTATAGGCCCCCTGGCTAAAGGCATCCCAGGTGCCCCAGATCGCGTCGATTTTCCCTTTCGGATACTTGGCGAGGATCGCCCCCACCTTGTTGGCAGTGTCGCCCTGCACATCGGATGACACGGCGCCGATCGACTCCAGCTCTTTAATCCCCGGATTTTGCTTCAGCAGCGTCTGGTAAGCCGCCTGACGGCGTTCCATCGGCGGGAAGCCCGCTACCCACAGCTTGACGATGTTGGCCTTGCCGTTGAAGTCTTTCACCAGCTGGCCAAAAGAGAGCTCGGTCAGCGACGCGTCATCCTGCTGACTGACCGTCACCCCGGGGATCTCACCGCTCACCGCGGTATCGAACACCGCCACTTTGATCCCGGCATCCACCGCCTTCTTCACCAGGGCGGTGGAATACGGGTCACGCCCCTGGGAGAGAATAATGCCATCGTATTTCTGGCTGATGGCCTGGTTGACGAAGTCCTGGAATTTGGCGTCATCGCCGTTGCTCAGGAAGGTGCTGATTTTGAAACCGAGCTTTTTGCCTTCCTGCAGCGCCCCGGCGACAAACTGGGTGGTGTTATCGTCAGACCCCAGGTTGCGGATCACCGCAATACGGATCGGGCCGCTGTGCTCGGCAATCGCCGCCGGCACCGGCGTCGGGGCAGTCGCCAGCGCCGCCGTCGACTGCAGCAGACCCAGCGTCATCAGAGAGAGTGCGATCTTTTTCATGCTGTTTACCCTGTAAAATGTTAAGTACGGCGCTGAAAATAGGTCAGTGCCAGCGCGCCAGCCAGGACCAACCCTTTAATAATGTCCATCGCGTAATACGGCACCGAGAGCATCACCAGCCCGTTGGAGAGCACGCCGAGGATCACCGCCCCCACCAGCGTCCCCAGGGCGTTCGGTTTACCGGAGCCCGCCAGCGAAAAGCCGATCCATGCCGCCGCCACCGCGTCCATCAGATAGCCGCCGCCGGCGTTGACCTGCGAGGATCCGATACGCGAGGCCAGCAGAATGCCGCCCAGTCCGGCCAGCAGCGAGGCAATCACGTATGCTGCGACTTTGTAACGAGTGATCCGCAGGCCGGAGAGCCGCGCGGCTTCCGGGTTGCCGCCGATGGCGTACATCCGCCGTCCGTGGGTGGTGAACGACAGCGCCAGCTGGGCGACCAGCGTCACCACCAGCATGATGATGACGATGGTCGGCACCTGCCCCAGCGCGCCAAAGGCCGCCGGGATAGTGCCTTCCGCCATCTCGCCGCTCGGCAGCACCATGTTTTCAGTAATCGAACCGCCGTAGCTGTAAGTCATCGCCACGCCCTGAATCACAAACAGGCTGGCCAGGGTGGCGAGCATGTCAGGAATGCGCAGCACCACGATCAGAAAGGCGTTAAACAGCCCCACCAGGGTGCAGAGCGCGAGGGTGATCAGAATCGCTTCGGTGGTCCCCAGGCCATGCCAGACAAACAGGGAGATCACCAGCGCGTTAGCCAGCGATGCCGTCGATCCCACCGACAGATCAAAGCCGCCAATGGTGAGAGAAATCGACACCCCGATGGCAATCACCGTGACAATCGCGATCGAGCGCAGAATGTTGATGATGTTGAACGGATCAAGGAAGTTGTCCGAGGCGAGGCCAAAGACCGCCACCAGCAGCACCACGGTCAGCAACATGCCCCACTTATAGAGAAAATCAAAAAATCGCTGACGGCCCGATACCGTCGCGTTCACTGCCAGGGCCTTGCTCACGCTGCCGCTCCTCCGGTTGAATAATAAAGTAACGTCTCTTCCCGGGCTTCCGCGCCGGGGATCTCCGCCACAATCCGTCCGTCCCATAGCACGCAGATGCGGTCGCATAAACCGACCAGCTCGGCGAATTCACCCGAGGCATAAATCACCCCTTTGCCTTCCCGCGCCAGACCATCGATCAGCATGAACAGATCGGTTTTCGCTTTCACATCGACCCCTTTGGTCGGTTCGTCAAAAATCAAAACATTGGCATGACTGCGCAGCCATTTGCCAATGGCCACCTTCTGCTGGTTGCCGCCGGAAAGACGGCGCAGCGTCTGCCCCGGGCCAGTGGCGCGCACGCCGAGGCGGGCAATCACCTCCTCAGCCCAGCGCCAGGCCTGCCGATGGCCAAACAGGCTCCAGCGCGAAAAGCTGTTATCGGCGCTGACCGCCAGGTTCATCGCGATCGGCTCTTCGATGAAAATGCCCTCTTTGCGCCGCTCCTCCGGGACCAGCGCCAGGCCGCGCCCCACCGAGTCGGCCGGGTCGCGCGGTCGCCACGGCTGGCCGTTCAGCTCGCCACGCTGCACCCGGCTTTTGCTGGCGCCGAACAGCGCTTTGCACAGCTCGGTTTTGCCCGCGCCGGCCAGCCCGGCGATACCAAGAATTTCCCCCTTCCGCAGGCGCAGCGAAATATCCTGCAGCAGCGCCTCATCATGCAGACCGTCAACCTGCAGCAGCACCTCTTCGCCGTGCGGCGGGCGCGGCGGCGGAAAGATATCGCTCAGCTCGTGGCCCAGCATCTTTTCGACGATCTGTTCGCCGCTCAGCGGCGCCATCGGGCCGCTCTCAATCAGTCGCCCGTCGCGCAGCACCGTCAGGGTGTCGCAGATTGCCTTCAGTTCATGGATACGATGCGAAATAAACACCACCCCGATCCCCTGCTGCTGCAGACGGCGTACTACCGCAAACAAGCGCTCACTTTCATGCTGATCCAGCGGCGCGGTGGGCTCATCGAGGATCAAAAAGCGGCAATGGTGCGACAGAGCGCGGGCCAGCAGGATTTGCTGTTTTTCGGCGAGCGTGCAACTGTCAATGGAGCGCCTGACGTCCAGCGCCACGTCCAGCTGCGCCAGCGCCTCGCGCGCCAGCTGCCGAACCCGCGACCAGCGAAACGCCATGCCCGGCTCCGCCAGCCTGTCCAGCATGATGTTTTCCGCAATGCTCAGGCCCGGCACCAGCGCCACATCCACCTCCTGCTGCACCAGGTGGATCCCCAGCTGTTTAGCATCCCGCGGCGAACGAATGGTGACCGGCTGGTTGTTGATCGTCACCTCGCCTTCATAATGCGCGTGGGTGCCGCACAGCACCGCCATCAGCGTCGACTTACCCGCGCCGTTGGCCCCGGTCAGGGCATGCACCGACCCGCCATGGAGGGTAAAGGCCACCTTGTTCAGTGCCTGAAAGCCGGAGAAGGCCAGGCTAATGTTATGCATCTCAAGGCGGTTCGCGCTCATCACTGTTCCCGTGCGGTAATTAATCTTCTGATTTAACGAATTTTTCATAGCCGCCGCTGGCTGACAACTGCGTAAAAAGCATAAGATACAACGAAATAATATTAGCCATCTGGATGTCCAGACATAACATCAGTTTAGCCCAACACCTATAAGGACAGCGTTCATGAGCAACAGCGATATCCGCGTCGTACCCGGCCCGGCCAACTATTTCTCCCACCCTGGCAGCCTTGCGCGGCTGAGCGATTTTTTCAGCGCCGACCAGCTCTCGCGAGCGGTGTGGGTCTATGGCGAGCGCGCCCTGGCCGGCGCCGAACCTTTTCTGCCAGCGGTCTTCCACCTGCCGGAGGCAAAAAAGATCCGCTTTCCCGGTCACTGCAGCGAACGCGACGTGGCGGAGCTGGTGCAGGCCTCCGGTGACGATCGGACGGTAGTGATTGGCGTCGGCGGCGGCGCGCTGCTCGACAGCGCGAAAGTGCTGGCCCGCCGCCTGGGGGTACCGCTGGTGGCCATCCCGACTATCGCCGCTACCTGCGCGGCGTGGACGCCGCTCTCGGTGTGGTACAGCGACGCCGGACAGGCCCTGAATTTTGAGATCTTCGATGACGCCAACTTCCTGGTGCTGGTCGAACCGCGCATCATTCTCAACGCCCCGGCGGAGTACCTGCTGGCGGGCATTGGCGACACCTTAGCCAAATGGTATGAGGCCGTGGTGCTGGCGCCGCAGCCGGAGGCGCTGCCGCTCACCGTGCGGCTGGGGATTAACGGCGCGCTGGCGATCCGCGACGTGCTGCTGGCCAGCAGCGAAACGGCGCTGGCGGACCAGCGCCGCGGCGATCTGACCCAGGCGTTTCGCGATGTGGTGGATGCGATTATCGCCGGCGGCGGGATGGTTGGCGGGCTGGGGGAACGTTACACCCGGGTCGCCGCCGCCCATGCGGTGCACAACGGACTGACGGTGCTGCCGCAGACGGAAAAATTCCTCCACGGTACCAAGGTGGCCTACGGCATTCTGGTACAGAGCGCCCTGCTTGGTCAGGACGATGTGCTGGCGCAGTTAGTGCAGGCGTATCAGCGCTTTAACCTGCCGACCACCCTGGCGGCGCTGGAGGTCGATATCAATAACCGCGCAGAGCTGGAGCGGGTCATTGCCCATACCCTGCGCCCGGGCGAGTCGATTCACTATTTACCGGTGGCGTTAACCCCTGAGGTTCTGCGCGCGGCGTTTGAGAAGGTGGAATACTTCAGCCGTTAATCACCCCGACCGTCTATACCTAATGATGATGCTCACCACTCTCGCAACGAGGTCATCATGCAGATCGATTTAACAGGTAAGAAGGCGCTGGTTACCGGCGCCAGCCGTGGGTTGGGTCGCGCAATTGCGCTGTCGCTGGCGCGCGCCGGCGCTGATGTGGTTATTACGTATGAAAAATCGGCCGATAAAGCCCAGGCGGTCGCCGATGAAATAAAGGCGCTGGGTCGGCACGGCGAGGCGGTACAGGCCGACAGCGCCAGCGCGCAGGCGATTCAGGATGCCGTCACCCATGCGGCCCGGTCCCTCGGCGGGCTGGATATTCTGGTCAACAACGCCGGGATCGCCCGCGGCGGTCCGCTGGAATCCATGACGCTGGCGGACATTGACGCCCTTATCAACGTCAATATTCGTGGGGTGGTCATCGCCACCCAGGAAGCGCTGGTGCATATGGCCGATGGCGGACGGATCATCAACATCGGCAGCTGTCTGGCTAACCGCGTGGCCATGCCGGGCATCGCGGTTTACGCCATGACCAAGTCCGCCCTCAACGCCCTAACCCGTGGCCTGGCGCGTGATTTAGGCCCTCGCGGGATCACCGTTAACCTTGTCCATCCCGGGCCGACCAACAGCGATATGAACCCGGAGGATGGAGAACAGGCGGAAGCCCAGCGCCAGATGATTGCGGTCGGTCACTACGGCCAGCCGGAAGACATCGCCGCGGCGGTCACCTTCCTCGCCAGCCCGGCCGCCGGGCAGATCTCCGGTACGGGGCTGGACGTGGATGGCGGATTGAACGCCTGATCGCACATTTTCTGCAAGCCTCTGTCGCCGGGCAGAGGCCTTTCCGCGCCGCCTCGACGGGTTGCGTTTTGCCTCTTACGTGCGTTTACAGATGGCAGAGATCGACGACGATCTGGAATATATTGAAATCGAACACGATTGCTATGATGACGTAATGCTGCCAGGTGAAGTATGCGACGTGGTGCATAAAGAAAATCAGCCTCTATCTGCCGAAAGAGGGCTAGCAGCACTTCGCCCCGCCCTTGCCGCCGTAACGGGCGTCCTGGCGTTCGCGAAAGAACTCTTCGTAGGTCATCGGCGTCTGATCCGGGTGGGTTATTCGCATGTGCTCGACGTAGTTATCGTAATCCGGCACGCCGATCATCATCTTCGCCGCCTGGCCCAGGTACTTACCTGCTTTGGAAAGGGTGTCAAACATAAGTCATTTCTCTTTTGTTTCCCTCACCCCGAGCCTCTCCCAAAGGGGAGAGGGAGGATCGGAAATGTAGGCCGGGTAAGGCGAAGCCGCCACCCGGCACACCAGTTAATGCGCCCCTTTCGCCTGGGTCTCAATCGCGTCCAGGTTTTCAGGCATTGGCTCATACGGCGTCTCTTTCGCCGTCGGTTTGTCCTCTTTCAGCGCCGCCAGCGCGGTTTTAATCGAGAACAGCGCCAGCACCACCACCACAATCATAAAGAAGATGGTCAGCCCGGCATCGAGACGGTTGTTAAACACCAGCTGCGCCAGCTGTGATTCGGTATATTGCGGCGGAATGGTGCCGCTGTCGATCATCGCCTGGAATTTATTGGCGATCGCCAGGAAACCCACTTTGGTATCGGGGCTAAACGACTTCTGCCAGCCGGCGGTCAGGGTACAGATCAGCAGCCAGCTGGTCGGCAGCAGCGCCACCCACGCGTAGCGCTGGCGTTTCATCTTGAACAGGACCACCGCACACAGCATCAGCGCCATCCCCGCCAGCATCTGGTTGGCGATACCGAACAGCGGCCACAGGGTGTTAATCCCGCCCAGCGGATCCACTACCCCCTGATGCAGGAAGTAGCCCCACGCCAGCACGCACAGCGCGGTCGCCAGCAGGTTGGCCGGCAGCGAGCTGGTTTTTTTCAACCCGGGGCTAATCACCCCCAGCAGATCCTGCAGCATAAAGCGCGCCGCACGGGTGCCGGCATCAACCGCCGTCAGGATAAACAGCGCCTCAAACAGAATAGCGAAGTGGTACCAGAACGAGACATCCATCAGCCCGCCCAGCGAGCCGTGCAGGATATAAGCCATCCCCACCGCCAGGGTTGGCGCGCCGCCGGCGCGGGAGATAATCGACTGTTCGCCGACCTCCCTGGCGATTTGATTCAGCGTATCCGGGGTAATGCTAAAGCCCCAGCCACTCACCACCTGCGCCGCCGAGGCCACGACGTCAGTCGTCCCCGCCGGCGCCAGCACCGCCATCGGGCTGTTCATCGCGAAGTAGACGCCCGGATCGATAATACAGGCCGCCACCAGCGCCATAATCGCGACGAAGGATTCCATCAACATGCCGCCGTAGCCGATAAAGCAGGCCTGCCCTTCGTTGGCCAACATTTTCGGTGTCGTGCCGGAGGAGATCAGCGCATGGAAGCCGGAGACCGCGCCGCAGGCGATGGTGATAAACAGGAACGGGAACAGGTTGCCGGTCCATACCGGGCCGGTGCCGTCAACGAACTTGGTCAGCGCCGGCATGGTCAGCGTCGGGCGCATAATCAGAATGCCAATCGCCAGCCCCACAATGGTGCCGATTTTCAGGAAGGTGGAGAGGTAGTCGCGCGGGGCCAGCAGCAGCCAGACCGGCAGTACCGCGGCCACAAAGCCGTAGCCCACCAGGATCCACGTCAGCTGTACGCCGGTATAGTCAAACCACGGCGCCCAGGTCGGGCTTTCTGCCACCCAGCCGCCGGAGATGATGGCGAACACCAGCATCACCAGGCCGATCACCGACACCTCGCCGATGCGTCCCGGACGCAGATAGCGGATGTAGATGCCCATAAAGATCGCCAGCGGGATGGTAAAGGCGACGGTGTATGTCCCCCACGGACTGTGGGTCAGCGCTTTCACCACGATCATCGCCAGGACCGCGAGGATGATCACCATGATCATAAAGCAGGCCACCAGCGCCAGGACGCCAGCGGTCGGCCCCATCTCCTCTTTAACCAGTTCGCCAAGCGAACGGCCATCGCGACGGGTAGAGACAAACAGCACCATAAAGTCCTGCACGGCGCCGGCCAGCACCACGCCGGCGAGGATCCAGATCATCCCCGGCAGGTAGCCCATCTGCGCGGCAAGCACCGGCCCTACCAGCGGCCCTGCGCCGGCGATGGCGGCAAAATGGTGACCGAACAGCACTTTTTTGTCGGTTGGAACGTAATCGAGGCCATCGTTATGCCGCACCGCGGGCGTCATGCGCGTTGGGTCAACGCCGAGGACGGTTTTGGCGATATACAGGCCGTAAAAACGATACGCGATCAGATAAACGCAGACCGCCGCGACGACAATCCACAGCGCGTTGATCTGCTCACCCCGGTTTAAGGCGATATAGCCGAGGGCAAAGGCGCCGATGACGGAGAGCAGTGTCCAGATGAGGTATTTCCCTGAATTATTCATTGTTATGGTCCACCGGTAGGGTAATCAGGATGTTACATTTTGTTTCTAGATCACAACGCAGAATTTAACAACACCGAAACAACGCAGATGCCGTACACCCACAGAGATTTGTCTCACATTGCTAGCGAGATCACTTAAGGCAGGAAAATGAATGAAAGGATTACCGTGAAAGGTGCCGTTTTTTTGTCGGGTGGCGGCTAACGCCTTACCCGACCTAGGGATCCATAGCCCGGCTCAGCGTAGCTCGAGCAGGGAAATTCCCGGATGGCGGCGCGCTGCGCCTTATCCGGGCTACCCATTGCGCCGATCC